>CAUUXT010000006.1:0-16073 GCA_963549015.1 uncultured Streptococcus sp. | reverse complement strand
TTTCAAAAATCACCTTAGTTCCACTAGAAAAAACTAAACTTTTCTCTCACAAGGTATTCTTCTCTCCATTCTTTCTTTATAATTCTGAGATTTATGTATGGAGACTTTATTATAATGCTAGTCTCAAAAAGTCATTTATCAAACTTCATCAAGAGCAGTCTTTATGATATAATGAAAGAAGAAAACTGAAAGGAACGACCATGTCAAAAGAAGTTATTGTTGAAAGTTTTGAACTTGACCACACCATTGTCAAAGCACCCTATGTCCGCTTGATTGGGGAAGAAACAGGGCCAAAGGGAGATGTCATCTCCAACTTTGATATTCGCTTGGTGCAACCAAACGAAGACTCTATCCCTACTGCTGGCCTTCACACTATCGAACACCTCTTGGCCAAACTCATCCGTACCCGCATTGACGGCATGATTGACTGTTCACCATTTGGTTGCCGTACAGGTTTCCACATGATTATGTGGGGACGTCATACCAGCGCTGAGATTGCTGCTGTCATCAAGGATTCACTCAAGGAAATTGCTGAGACCACTACTTGGGAAGATGTCCCTGGAACAACCATCGAATCTTGCGGAAACTACAAGGACCACAGCCTCTTTTCTGCTAAAGAATGGGCTAAACTCATCCTGGAACAAGGAATCTCAGACGATGCCTTTGAACGCCATGTCATCTAAACACAAAAGGAACCAGCTTTTAGCTAGTTCCTTCTTTTTTATTCTCAAAATCTTGAGTTAGGCTTTTTCACGAATGACCAAAACGCCATCTTCCATATCTGCTTCCAAATGTTTGGCATCTAGATGATCCAAGTGGAAATCTGTTACCTTATCACGAATTTGTTGTTCAACCACGCGACGGAGTGGACGAACACCCATGACTTCGTCATAACCTTCTTCTGTGATAAAGTCCTTAGCTGCTTGACTAACTTCCAAATCAATGTCTTTCTTAGCCAAAGTTTGGTTGACTTCCGCCAACATCAAGTCCACAATCTTAGAAAGGTCTTCCTTATTCAAGTGTGAGAACTCGATAACTGCGTTAAAGCGGTTAAGAAACTCTGGACGGAAGAATGGTTTCAAGCGATCCATCAATTCTGGTTTATCCGCATCTTCTGTCAAGTTGGCTTCATAGCCAAATCCAGCATTTGATGTTGCGATAATGACAGTGTTTTTGAAGTTCACGGTATTTCCTTGACCATCAGTTAAACGACCGTCATCCAAGACTTGGAGGAGAAGGGTAATGACTTGAGGATCAGCTTTTTCAATTTCGTCCAAGAGAATGATAGAATAAGGATTACGACGAACTCGTTCTGTCAAGGTATTGCTATTGTCATCATACCCCACATAACCTGCTGTTGTACCGATTAACTTAGAAACAGCTGTGCGGTCACTATATTCAGACATATCCAAACGGATAATCGCATCCTTGGTTCCAAACATATCGAGCGCCAATTGCTTAGCAAGCTCGGTCTTCCCAACCCCAGTAGGCCCTACAAAGAGGAAGCTACCGATTGGGCGATTGCCTTCATCAAATCCTGCACGGTTACGACGGATAGCACGAGCCACTGCTTCTACTGCCTTATCTTGGCCGATAACCTTGTGTTCCAAACGATGAGCCATATCTTTCAAACGTTCGATGTCTGATGCTCCCATTTGAGACACTGGAATGCCTGTCATTCGTTCCACAGATTCAGCCACATCATTGACACTCGCAGTCACCTTCATATCTTCTGTGTGGTTTTCGATTTTCTTTTCTAATTCTGCAATACGTGTTTTAGCATTAAGAGCCGCTTCAAAGTCTTCTGCCTCAACTGCTTTTTCTTGCTTGTCTTTTTCTGCCTCAATCTCCCGTTCAACCGCATGCACATCTGTTACAGGATGTTGAGCTGCCAAGTGAGCCGCAGTTACATCGACAAGGTCGATAGCCTTATCAGGCAAGCTACGTTGAGGAATGTATTGGATTGAATAATCTACTGCTGCTTTCAAGACCTCGTCTGGCAAGATAACATTGTGGTGTTGTTGATAGAGGTCACGAATTCCTTGAAGGATTTTAAAGGTATCCTCTGCTGAAGGAGCATTGACCTTGACTTCGTTGAAACGACGAGCAAGAGCTGCATTCTTCAAGATAGTGTTACGGTATTCATCCTGAGTTGTCGCTCCAATAACGGTCAATTCACCACGAGAGAGGGCTGGCTTGAGAATGTCCGCAAGCCCCTTAGAACCACTGTCTCCACCAGTGCTACCAGCACCAAGGATTTGGTGGATTTCATCAAAGAAGAGGATAATATTTCCTGCTTCTTTTACTTCATTGACCAAGTTTTGAACGTTTTCTTCAAAGCTACCACGGTATTGAGTACCAGCCTCAAGACCTGAGATATCAATAGAAATAATTTCCTTGTTCTTGATGGCAGCTGGAACATCTCCATTCACAATAGCTTGTGCTAGACCTTCGACAACGGCTGTCTTACCAACACCTGCATCTCCGACAAGTACAGGATTGTTCTTGGTACGACGTGAGAGGATTTCAGCTGTTTCTTGAATTTCCTTGTTTCGTCCGATAACAGGATCCAACTTGCCCTCGCGAGCTTCTGCGGTCAAGTTTCGACCTAGTTTAGCAAGGACACCGTCTTGTTTCATACCTGAAGCGTGTTGTTGCATTTGCGCATCAGATTCTGCATTTCCTGGTAATTGACCAGTTGCACGATAATGAGCAAATTCCTCAGGTGTCACTTCTCGTCCATTAATCAAGTAGCGACGGTTTTCAGAACTATATCCTCGCATACCACCCATCAATTGGTTAAATAAATCATCCATGTTGTTAAAGTTATTAAAGTTGTTGTTCATATTCTTTACCTCGTTATTCTTAATTATATGCGATCTCTGGTATTGACTATCTTTGACCTTTGTTTTAAAAAATTTAGACTAGCTAAATCGCTACTCTACGTATAATTTCTGGTTTTTCTTTTTTAAATAAGCCTTTTATAATCTTCTTTTCAAATTCTGTTAGATTCAACATAGGCCTCACCCCTTTCTCGGGATTCTATACCTCATTCTCAAAGACTAATTCGTTGAAAATGAGCTTTTTAAGGAATTCATTTTCCTTATGTTTCTACTATATCACTTTGGTCAGCAAAAGTCAATAACTTTTTGACCAAATTTGACTAATTTTTTGAAATTTTTGAAGGACGCAAAAAGCCAGTCGTTTCCAACTGGCCTTTTCTATTTAATTTAAAATCTTAGCTCAATGCATCATCCATTGAAAGAACTTCGTGGAAGACACGTTGTGTTAATTCAGTTTTTTGTTCTGGAGTGAGATATTTAGTGTTTACACAGTATCCTGAGATACGAACGATGACATCTTCGCCATTCATAATCTTGTCATAAACATCTTTCAAGTCCATTACGTTCAAGTTACAGTGTTGTCCACCGTTTTCGAAGTAACCATCAAGGATTGTTACCAAGTTGTCTACTTGTTCGTCACGAGTTTTACCAAGAGCACGAGGTGAAACTTGAGTTGTCAATGAGATACCATCAGCTGCATAACCAAAGTCAAGGCTAGCAAGTGAGTTCAAGTTTTGCAACCATCCACCTTTAGCTTTGTTAGATGGGTTAGCACCTGGTGAGAAGAATTCAAGTTTAGACAAGTTCACAGAGCCATCCTCGTTGAGGTATACACCTTTGTGGACTGGTGAGTTACCAGTTTGTTTAGAGTAAGCAACGTTAGATGTGATGGTCAAAAGTGATACTGTAGCTTCTGCGTTCTTGTAGAGTTTGTGACTACGTAGACGAGTTGTGTAAGCTTCGATCAACCATTCTGCCAATTCGTTTGAACGTGGGTCATCTTCACCCCAACGTGGGTATTCACCGATTGTTTCGTAATCGTAGATGTAGCCATTTTCGTCACGGATTGGTTTAACGGTAGCGTATTTAATAGCTGACAATGTATCAACAGTGTTAGCAAATCCACAGATACCGAATCCCATATTTGCACGTTGTTTAGTTGGCAAGAAGGCCATTTGAACAGCTTCGTAGTTGTACTTATCAGTCATGTAGTGGATGATGTTCAAAGCATCTACGTAAGTGTCAGTCAACCAGTCAAGAGATTTTTCAAAGTTCGCTTTAACTGATTCGAATTCAAGTACTTCGTCACGGATAGGATCGATGTCAAATACTTTGTAGTCTTTGTGAACATCGTCGTAACCACCGTTCAAACCAGTAAGAAGGGCTTTCAAAACGTTTACACGAGCACCGAAGTACTGGATGTTGTGGCGTTGTTCTTCGTTTTCTGGGTCAAGTGGTGACACACAGCATGAGATACAGCTCATTTCTCCGTATCCATCTTTAGCCATTGTTGTTACACCTTCGTATTGGATAGAAGAGTGTTTGTGGCTCATGTGCATACAGTAGCGACGGAAGTTGTATGGCAATTTATCAGTCCAAAGAACTGTCAAGTTTGGTTCTGGAGAGTTACCGATATTGTCAAGAGTGTTCAAGAAACGGTAGTCCATCTTAGTAACACGGTGACGACCGTCGTTACCCATACCAGCCATAGAAGTTGTGATGAAGGTTGGGTCACCTGAGTACAATTGGTCATAAGCTTTTGTACGAGCAAATTTAACTGTACGAAGTTTCATAACGAAATCATCAACAAATTCTTGGATTTCTGATTCAGTAAATGTACCACGAGCAAGGTCACGTTCTGCAAAGATATCAAGTACGATTGGCACACGTCCTAGAGACGTTGCAGCACCGTTGATCACACGGCAGACAGCCATGAAGGCGATGTTCACCCATTGGATAGCTTCTTTGACGTTCATCGCTGGTTTGCGAACGTCAACACCGTAAAGGTCACCCAAGCGAACAACTTGTTGCAATGCTTGGTATTGAAGGTTTACTTCTTCGCGAAGACGGATTGTTTCTTCATCAATTTCTTTAATTGCATTCCAGTCGTTTACTTTTTCTTGCATCAAGTAGTCTGCACCGTAAAGAGCAAGACGTGCGTAAACACCGATGATACGTCCACGTGAGTAGGCATCTGGAAGACCAGTTACAGTGTGAGCGTGACGAGCACGACGGATGTTTGAAGTGTAAGCACGGAAGATACCGTCGTTAACTGTTGTTACGTATTTAGTGAAGATTTCGTGAACAGCTGGATCTGGTTCGTATCCATTTTCTTTCAAAGTAGTTTCAGCCATACGGATACCACCTTTTGGCATGAAGTTCAATTTGAAGAGTTCATCGTTCTGGATACCGAAGATCAATTCGTTTTCTTTGTCGATAAATCCAGCAGGAATATCAGCAATAGATGTTGGACGAGTGTCCATTGGGAAACGAGTTTCTTCGTAGTGTGCTTTTGTTTCTTCTACGATTTTTTTGATGTGAAGCGAACGTTCTGTTGGACCAGCAAGGAAACTTTCGTCTCCATCGTAAGGTGTGTAGTTAGCTTGAACGAAGCGAGAAATACTTGCTTTTTCTTTCCAATCTACGCCTTTGAAGCCTTCCCAAGCTTTATCAAAAATATCTTGCGCTTCAACAACTGTCTTAACAACCATGTTAATGTCCTCATTTTTCTTTCTAGTAACAACTATCTGTTACATTCATAAATCAAGTATACCACACAGTAACCGATTTCAACAAGGAGAAAATGGCCTTTTTAGCGCTTTCTTTTATAATACAGACTATATTTTAGTGCTATCTGTATTATATATTTGAAAGTCAGACTACTCTTTTCCATTTTTTCAGAAAAAAAGGTATAATGAATAGAAAATGACGCTAGAAAGGAACAAAAATGCTCATATTTCCATTGATTAATGATTTGTCCAGAAAAATCATCCATATCGACATGGATGCTTTTTTTGCTGCGGTGGAAATAAGAGACAATCCTAAGTTAAAAGGAAAACCTGTCATCATTGGGAACGATCCCAGACAAACAGGCGGACGAGGAGTTGTGTCTACTTGTAGCTACGAGGCGCGAGCCTTTGGCATTCACTCTGCCATGAGTTCTAAAGAAGCTTATGAGCGTTGTCCTCAAGCCGTCTTTATCTCGGGAAATTATGAAAAATACAAAACTGTGGGACTTGAGATTCGAGCTATTTTTAAACGTTACACCGACCTGATTGAACCTATGAGTATTGACGAAGCCTACTTGGATGTGACAGAAAATAAACTCGGTATTAAGTCGGCCGTCAAAATAGCCCGCCTCATCCAACAGGATATCTGGCAGGAACTACACCTTACCGCTTCAGCCGGTGTGTCTTATAACAAATTCTTAGCTAAAATGGCTAGTGACTATCAAAAACCACATGGTTTAACAGTCATCCTCCCAGATCAGGCTGAGGATTTTCTCAAACAAATGGACATTGCTAAATTTCACGGTGTGGGCAAAAAAACAGTTGAACGCCTTCATGAAATGAGCATTTATACCGGTGAAGACTTATTGGCTGTTTCTGAAGTCACTTTAATCGATCGGTTTGGCAGACTCGGTTTTGATCTTTATCGAAAGGCTAGGGGCATTCATAATTCACCGGTCAAGGCCAATCGTATTCGCAAGTCCATTGGCAAGGAAAAAACCTACGGAAAAATCCTGCAAGTAGAAGAAGACATCAAAAAAGAGCTGACTCTTCTCTCTGAAAAGGTAGCTCTCAATCTCAGTCAACAAGGCAAAGCTGGAAAAATCATTATCCTAAAAATACGATATGCTGACTTCTCTACTCTAACTAGACGAAAAAGCCTCCCACAAGCAACACAGGATGCTAGTCAGATTTCTCAAACTGCCCTTCAACTCTACGAAGAACTAGCTGAAAAAGAAAAAGGCATTCGTTTGCTAGGAGTCACAATAACAGGATTTTAAAAAGCTTGAAGGAAGATTCCCTCAAGCTTTTTCTTATACAAATAAACGCACAAAACTATAGAGCAACAAGACACTACCGAGTACGATACGGTATTTACCAAAGAGGGTAAAGTCGTGCTTCTTCACATAACCGGTCAAGAAGCGAATAGCAACCATGCTGACCGCGAAGGCTACTCCCATAGCAACCAAAAGCAAGAATAGTTGGCCAAAACTCAAGAGTTGACCTGCTTTAATAAATTTGAAAATCTTTAAAGCACTGGCTCCAAACATAACAGGAATTCCGAGATAGAAGGTAAACTCTGTTACGACAGAGCGACTCGTTCCATTTAACAAACCACCGACAATCGTCGCACCTGAACGGCTCGTTCCTGGGAAGAGGGCGAGGACTTGGAAGAGTCCGATGTAAAGAGCTGTTTTATAAGGCAACTTGTCTAGCTCTGTTACTGTTGGTTCAATGGCTTGCGCCTTATTTCGTTTTTCGAGATAGATAAAGGCAACCCCATAGATAATCAACATAATAGCAACTGATACCATATTATGAAAATGAGTGTCAAACCAATCATCCAGCTTAAAGACTAACAATAAAGGCAAGGTCGCAACGAGGACTTTTGACCACAATTGCCAAGTTCGACGGACTTCCACCTTATTTTTACCAGGTTTAAACGGATTGAGCTTGTTAAAGTAAATCACCATAACCGCTAAGATAGCACCGAGCTGAATGACAACATTAAACATGGACATGAAGGCTTCATTTTGGTCCTTGTATTGTACAAATTCTTCAACCAAGATCAAGTGACCCGTACTTGAAATGGGCAACCATTCTGTAATTCCTTCAACAATCCCAAAAAAGATCGACTTCAAAATTTCAATAAGATACATGTATTACTCCTTTTTCTGTCCTCTATTATAGCATAATTTCAGATTCTGCGATAGGTTTTTTAGAAGGCACCGATGCTACCACCGCCTCCGCCTCCTGAGAATCCTCCACCTGAAGAACCACTTCCAGAAGATACGGAGTAGTTGCTTGCTGTGTTTGCAATACTAGCATAGTGGCTCATTTGAGCAGTTGAATGATAAAACATACTGTGCCAGCCATAAGCTACATAAAGATTGATATCTGGGTTCTCTACCTGAATCTGATAAGATCTCATCAAATGGCACACCTTGTCCGCATAACCAAATAAAGTAGCATAAACAAGGAGACGATTCCAAACAACAATACTTTCTAATGCTGCCTTGTCTAGATGGGCGATATCGCGAAGCATGTTTTCAAAACTAGTCCAGAGATAGTACACTTCTAGTCCATCTTCATTTAAAACACCATCACGAGTATCAAATCGGGTTGTCCAATAATAGACGGCAGCTAACATAAAGCCTGCAAATCCAAGGATAAGAAGTAGCAGAGAAAGATACCCGTGGGCATCCAAACTATACAAGAACCAGCCAAAACCAACGAAAGCAGGTAAAATCGTAAAGACACCTATCGTCAATCGCAGGATTTTTTCACCATTACTCAGTGAACGATAATAATCTGGAAGTTGCAAAGAGGAAACCCGCTTTCTCACTCCATCCTGCATCTGCTTCAGAGCTTGCTCAAAAGACGACTTAAGCTTACGTCCTGTTTTCTGAATTCGTTTTTCATCAGCTGCTTTTGCACCTTGATAAAGACTAGTTGACACTTGGTAATCTGCAAACAAATCTGAAACAAGCACTTCTTCTCTTCCTGAAAAGGCCAAATTAAGGCAATCCTTTTCAAAACTGGCTAATCCTTTTTCTTTTACGACTTTTAAACGAACCTCATCTCCATTTGAGATGATCGAAACATTTCCACGGTCAATCACATCCAACAAGGTTGCCTGAACGAGTTGGTCAAAGGTGAACTTCCCTCCTCCCTTGGTCAAGGGGCTGACTTCCTCTAAAGAAGTGGAGTAAACAGATTCCGATAAAACCATCGGTTCTAAGTCCATTGGCGGTTCGTAGAGACGGTGATTTTTAGCATGTTTCTTCGATGGGGAGGTTTTTCTTCGGTAAATGCGATAGAAAATGACACTAAAGACTAAAGAAAGCGAGAGTAGAAAAGGGATAATCCACGTAACCAGAGCTTTGCTCTGAGCTTTTTCAGCAGCAATGGACTCCTCTATTTTTTCAAATTCTGCTAAACGATTGCCCTTCAATCCCTGATCCAAATCAGTTCCAAAATCTTTTCTAGGCCAATAGGCATGCAATTCAACCCCACGCTGACGAGGTAGGTTCTGCAAATGAACACGATAATCACCACCTGTCTTCTCTACCTTGCCCTCTGTAAAGAGTTTCCCTGTATGAAAGAAAAGTTTTTCAGCTCCATTAAAGCCTGTTACCCGAAACTCAAAATTTTCGATAGGTTCTGAACTATCTGTCAAGGGTTGCCAATTAAGTTCCGCGATATCATCATATAGAAATAGGAGGTTTTTTAGTTGCCATGTGATTACCACTTCAACGGTATCCCCTTCTTGGCCTGGATTATACACTTTTACAGTATAACCTTCCGATTCTTCTATCACTTCACTATTGACATTCTCAATGGCGCTAGCATTTTTCCATACCTGAACCTTCGGACTGGGATCTATTTCAAAGCCCTTTGGCATCTTACCAGAACGGCCAAGTCCTACTAGTTGTCCATTAAAGTCTTCATCAAAATAATAGACTACTTTCTCCCTAAATTCTGCAGTATTATCTGCATGAATATTCAAATCACCCTGATAGGATAAGATATCAAAGTCTACTGCAAGAACCAGGCTCGGTATAAATAATAAATAAGCAAACACCAAAGCCAACAGCCATCTTTTTTTCATAATTGATTCCCTTTCAATCTTTTCACCATTATATCATTTTTTATAAGTAAAGGCTTACTTGTATTGAAAATCTCACCATTTTTAGATACAATAGAGAGAAGTCATTTTTAGACTAGAAATAGGAGAAAACATGAAAAAATTATGCTTATCTATTCTTGCTAGCCTAGCCCTTACATTAGGACTAGTTAGCCAGGTCCAAGCGGACGAATATTTACGCATCGGAATGGAGGCAGCTTACGCTCCCTTCAACTGGACCCAAGACGATGATAGTAATGGTGCTGTCAAAATCGATGGTACCAACCAATATGCCAACGGCTATGATGTTCAAATCGCTAAAAAGATTGCCAAAGATCTAGGTAAGGAACCTTTGGTCGTGAAAACCAAGTGGGAAGGACTTGTTCCAGCCCTTACTTCTGGCAAAATCGATATGATCATTGCCGGTATGAGCCCAACCGCCGAACGCAAACAAGAAATTGCTTTTTCAAGCAGTTACTATACTAGCGAACCGGTTCTATTAGTAAAAAAGGACTCTGCCTACGCGAATGCCAAATCTTTAGAGGACTTTAGCGGAGCAAAAATCACGTCTCAACAAGGTGTTTACCTTTATGACCTGATTTCTCAAATTCCAGGTGCCAAAAAAGAAACAGCTATGGGCGACTTCGCTCAAATGCGTCAAGCTCTGGAAGCCGGTGTTATTGATGCCTATGTTTCGGAACGCCCTGAAGCACTGACTGCTGAAGCCGCTAACTCTAAGTTCAAGATGGTCCAAGTAGAACCCGGTTTCAAAACTGGCGAAGAAGATACAGCTATTGCCATTGGACTTCGTAAAGATGACAGCCGCATCAGCCAAATCAATGCGAGTATTGAAACTATCTCCAAAGATGAACAAGTTGCACTGATGGATCGTATGATTCAGGAACAACCTGCCGAAGCCACAACAACTGAAGAAAGTAGCAGTAATTTCTTCAGCCAAGTTGCTAAAATTCTTTCTGAAAACTGGCAACAGCTCTTGCGTGGTGCAGGGGTCACTCTTTTAATCTCAATCATCGGAACTATCGTAGGTCTCATTATCGGTCTTGCCATTGGTGTCTTCCGTACGGCTCCTCTCTCTGAAAACAAAGCCATTTACGGCCTACAAAAACTAGTCGGTTGGATTCTCAATGTCTATATTGAAATCTTCCGTGGTACACCGATGATTGTTCAATCCATGGTTATCTACTATGGGACTGCTCAAGCTTTCGGTATCAACCTTGACCGGACACTGGCTGCTATCTTTATCGTCTCAATCAACACGGGTGCCTACATGACAGAAATCGTTCGTGGTGGTATTCTAGCAGTTGACAAGGGACAGTTTGAAGCCGCAACCGCTCTTGGTATGACCCACAATCAAACCATGCGTAAGATTGTCCTTCCTCAGGTTGTCCGTAATATTCTACCTGCTACTGGTAATGAGTTTGTCATCAATATCAAAGATACCTCTGTATTGAACGTTATTTCAGTTGTCGAGCTTTATTTCTCAGGAAATACTGTAGCGACTCAAACCTATCAATACTTCCAGACCTTTACCATCATTGCAGTGATTTACTTTGTCCTCACCTTCACTGTGACCCGTGTCCTACGTTTTATCGAACGCTATATGGACATGGACACTTACACTACAGGTGCTAACCAAATGCAAACGGGGGATTTGAAAAAATGACACAACCAATCCTTGAAATCAAACACCTAAAAAAATCCTATGGACAAAATGAAGTGCTAAAAGACATTTCTCTCACCGTCCATAAAGGAGAGGTTATTTCCATCATCGGAAGCTCAGGAAGCGGAAAATCAACCTTCCTTCGTTCGATTAATTTACTCGAAACACCTACAGGAGGAGAGATTCTCTATCGCGGAGAAAATGTCCTGGAAAAAGGCTATAACCTCACCCATTATCGTGAAAAGCTCGGTATGGTTTTCCAATCTTTCAATCTCTTTGAAAATCTGAATGTCCTCGAAAATACCATCGTCGCCCAAACGACAGTACTCAAACGTGACCACTCTGAAGCTGAAAAAATTGCCAAAGAGAATCTTGAAAAAGTTGGTATGGGAGAACGTTACTGGCAAGCCAAGCCGAAGCAACTTTCAGGTGGACAAAAGCAACGTGTAGCTATCGCTCGTGCACTCTCCATGAATCCTGACGCCATTCTCTTCGACGAACCAACATCTGCCCTTGACCCCGAAATGGTCGGAGAAGTCCTCAAAATTATGCAGGACCTGGCTCAAGAAGGCTTGACCATGATTGTTGTAACCCACGAAATGGAATTTGCTCGCGATGTCTCCCACCGTGTCATCTTCATGGACAAGGGAGTCATTGCAGAAGAGGGTAAACCTGAAGACCTCTTCACGAACCCTAAAGAAGAACGGACAAAAGAATTTCTTCAACGTTATCTCAACTAATAAATAAAGACTGCATAAAGAATGCAGTCTTTTTAGTTTAAAATTGTAAAGAAAAGGCAGACTCGATTCAGAAATCTGCCTATAACCACAGTTCAATCTTCAAATTTTTCATGATTTTTTTCATAGACATCGATTAAACTAAGAGCTGTTTCAAATGAAATATTTTTAACTTTTGCGCGTCCTTGTGCTAGAGCAATGATAGACATTTCACGCGCATTCGTTTCTTTAGAGATACGGTATCCTGTGATCTTCTTATCACGAACCCAGCCAACAACTGCTTCTACCTTTTCAAAGTTTGACTTAACCATGTTCTTCTCCTGAATTATTCTTTACAATTCCTAATTGTATACGTTTTTATTTTATCTGTCAATAAAAAAACATATATTCGTCACAACTATATTATTCTGCATATTTTTATTTGGCTTTTAAAGCCGATAATATATGAGTTCTTATATCTTCAACTCCATTAGGATTTGCTGGTAGGAAGATTGTATTATTTCCTTCTTTTTCTGCAAAATTATTCAATGTATCTAAATACTGGTTCGTTAATAGGATAGACATGATTTGTTCTTCAGTCAGCTCAACATTGGCTCCCTTTAACTCTTTGATAGAATCAGCCAGTCCGTCAACAATCGCTTTACGCTGTTCTGCAATCCCTACACCATGTAGGCGATCTTTTTCTGCTTCTGCTTCTGCCGCGGTCACGATCTTAATCTTATCTGCTTCAGCAAGTTCTTGCGCTGCAACTCTCTTACGTTGAGCTGCATTGATTTCATTCATTGATTGTTTTACTTCAGCATCAGGTTCAACTTTAGTAATCAGCGTTTTGACAATGATATACCCATACGTAGACATTTCTTCAGCCACTTGTTTTTGAACTTCTAAGGCGATTTCATCCTTCTTTTCAAACAACTCATCTAGGGTTAGCTTTGGTACAGATGAACGCAAAGCATCTTCAATATAGGATTTAATTTGGGCTTCTGGACGCATCAATTTATAATAGGCATCTGTGACGTTGTTTTCATTTACTCGATACTGAGTTGCTACATTCATCGTTACAAATACATTATCTTGCGTCTTTGTCTCTACAACAATCTCACTTTGCAACAAGCGTAGTTGAACTCTTGCCGCGATCCTATCAATCCCAAAGGGAGCCCGCAAATGAATACCACTATTGCTCAACTTTTGGTATTTTCCAAAGCGTTCTATAATAGCGACAGATTGTTGTCGTACCACATATACAGAACTAATCGTAATCACTGATACAATCACCACTAAAAACAATAAAACAAGTAAAATTTGTAAAACCATGGGAATCTCCCCCTTTCATCACCCTCATTATAACACCATCGTTATTATTACGCAAATAATATGATAATAATTTTATTTTAGTTTAAACTAACATGTTATACAATGTTTCGTTTCCATTCAAATTAATATAAGACGGGTCAAATTTTTCCATACGATGAATCAATCCAGCATAATCATGCTTATTGGCAAGAGCAATCCCAATCAATACAGGGCCTGTCCCCTTGCTTGCTCGTTTGATATATTCAAAACGAGTGATGTCATCATTTGGCCCCAAAATGTCATTTACAAACTCTCGTAAAGCTCCTGGACGTTGTGGGAAATTCACTACAAAGTAATGCTTGATTCCATCGTAAATCAAGGCACGTTCTTCCATCTCTGGCATGCGGTTGATATCGTTATTTCCTCCAGAAATGATGCAACAAATCGTCTTGCCTTTGATATAGTCTGATAAAACTTCCAAGGCTGCAACACTAGCAGCCCCTGCTGGTTCCGCTACAATTCCTTGCTTGGAATAAAGATCAATCAAGGTTTCAGAAATCAATCCCTCGTCTACCCCAATCAGCGTTTCAACATTCTTACGGGTCGCTTCATAGGTCAACTGTCCAACTTTCTGTACAGCTATCCCATCAGCAAACTTATCAATTTTTTTGAGTTTAACTGGTCCCCCAGCCTCAAAGGCAGCTTTCATAGAGCGGGCTCCATTGGCTTCTACCCCAATCACTTCAATAGTCGGGTTGGTTTCCTTAATATAAGTTGAAACACCGGCAATCAATCCGCCACCGCCTACTGGTACAAGTACTGTATCAAAATCAATAGATTCTTTACGGGCTTCTTCAAGAATCTCATAAGCTACTGTTCCTTGACCAGCCTGAACATGCGCATCATCAAAAGGATCAATGAAGGTGCGGTTTTCAGAAACTGTAAATTCTTGTGCTGCCTTAGCAGAAGCATCAAAGGTATCCCCAACTAACTTAATTATCACAAAATCACCACCAAAAAAGCGGACCTGTCCAATCTTTTGTTGCGGTGTTGTGATGGGCATAAAGATGGTTGCAGGAATTTTCATCTCATTACAAGTATAGGCGACACCTTGGGCGTGATTTCCTGCAGAGGCACAGACTACACCACGCTCACGTTCTTCTTTTGTTAATTGAGAAATGGCATAATAGGCTCCGCGAATCTTAAAAGAACGAACACGCTGGGCATTTTCCTTCTTCAAATAAATCTTAGCACCATACTTCTCTGATAAATAATGATCATAATCAAGTGGAGTATTGACTACTACACCACTCAATACTTTGTGGGCTTTCACCACGTCTTTTGCACTTAGCATTGTCTCCTCCTCAAATACTGTTTAAGATAAAAAGCGAGTTAGGTACCCCCAACTCGCCTTCTGTTTTTCTTCACAAGAATTAGTTGTAGATTTTGAATGCGTCGTCGTCATTTTTACCAACGAATGGCATTGCTTTACGCAATTCAGCACCAACTTTTTCAATTTCAAGGTTAGCAGCTTGTTCACGGTAAGCAGTCAATTTTGGACGACCAGCCGTGTAGTCGTTCACAAAGTCGTTGGCAAATTTACCATTTTGGATATCAGCAAGAACGGCTTTCATGTTTTCTTTGACTTGTTCAGTAATCACACGTGGACCTGAAACATAGTCACCGTATTCAGCTGTGTTAGAGATTGATTGACGCATTTTCTTGAATCCACCTTCATAGATCAAGTCAACGATCAATTTCATTTCGTGAAGAACTTCAAAGTAAGCCAATTCTGGGGCGTATCCTGCTTCTGTCAAGACTTCAAAACCTGCTTCGATAAGGGCAGTCAAACCACCACAAAGTACAGCTTGTTCACCAAACAAATCTTCTTCAGTTTCTTCTTTGTAAGTTGTTTCAAGCAAACCAACACGAGCTGCTCCAACACCTTTACACCAGTCCATAGCAATATTTTTCGCATTTCCTGTAGCGTCTTGGTATACTGCATAAAGAGCTGGAACACCAAAACCTTCTTCGTAAGTACGACGTACCAAGTGTCCTGGTCCTTTAGGAGCACACATGAAGACATCTACATCTGCAGGAACTTTGATAAATTCAAAGTGGATGTTGAAACCATGGGCAAATCCAACTGCATTTCCTGCTTCCAAGTTTGGAGCGATTTCTGCTTCGTACAATTCTTGTTGGATTTCATCTGGTGCCAAGATCATGATAACGTCAGCCAATTTAGTTGCTTCTGCTACTGTGTAAGTGTCAAATCCATCTTCTTTTGCTTTGTCAAAAGATTTACCTGGACGCACACCGATGATGACATCACGACCTGAATCACGCAAGTTTTGCGCATGCGCATGTCCTTGTGAACCATAACCGATTACGGCGATTTTTTTACCGTCAAGCGCTGCTACTTTAACATCTTTTTCGTATTCCATTTGAACTGCCATAGTTTTTCTCTCTTTTCTATTTTTTATTGCCTTAGAGGGGCTGGTTTAACAAATTTAAGTAGGATTTTTAATCGCGGGTAAATCCAGTCGCACCCGTACGAGCGATATTTTTAATACCATATGGTCGAATCACTCGCAATAAAGCTTCACTCTTTTCAGCGTTTCCCGTCATCTGGATAGTGATTGAGCTTGGAGCCACATCTACTAC
>CAUUXT010000005.1:0-16372 GCA_963549015.1 uncultured Streptococcus sp. | reverse complement strand
GGAGATTCTCAACGACTTTTTGAGCCTCAATTTCACGAGTGAAAATACCATAAAGTGCGTTGATTTCTTCTTGAATGCGATTATTTTCATACTCTGCATTGTCCAACTCCAACTGGCGAATGTTTTCTTGATTATTCTTCAAAGATTCATGCAAAAGTTGGAAACGTGACTCAATATCTGTTTCAATAAAGTGGTAGTTGGCATCCAACAGCTTGCGATAGCCTTCTTCCAAATCTGATAATTGGTCTGGTAATTCCTTTGTCAAGGTTTCAACAAGAGCTGGAATACGATCAACAATATGCGTTAGAGCAAGAATATGATTTTCAGTATCATCTAAGATTGCTGCAGCTTCAACTGGGTCACCTGATGAGTTAAGGGTAACGAATTGAGAGAATTCCGATTGGATATTTTCCAATTGTTTCTCAATCTCAGGAAGAGCTTTCCCATATTTCTCTGAGTCCTCTGCAACCGTATGTTGAAGGGTTTCAAACAAGTCCAAAGCATGTAGGACGCGACCACTATTCTTAGATTCTTGCTTTTCAAGTTCAGAAAGGGCATTGCGAATAGCTGCAATATCCTCTTCAATCAAACTAATCTGGCTTTCAATTTGATCAATCTTGTGAGCTGCTTTAAAGAAACGGAAAGAATTATTGTAGTTTTCAGCTTCAAAGAGGTGATTTTCGATGTCTGCAAATGAGTTCAGAGATAAATCAACCCATTTTTGATTCCATTCACGAAAGGTTACCTGACTTTGACCAATCAAGTGCATATTTTTAACGGCTTCAACCTCATCATTTACAGGAAGGTTGTAGAGTTCTTCTTTTCTTTCTTCAAGCGCCGTTAATCTGCTTACATTACGCTTACGTAGAAAAATGGCTGTTACATAAGCTAAAATCAAAATGACCGCAATCGCAACCATTAGATAAATTAGTTGTCCATTAGACATATCAAACTCCTTTTATACTAGAAACAATCGTAATGATTATATCATATTTTTTAAACCAAGGGAACTATTTCCCACATTTTTTAGACGTCAAGTGTACTGTAAACAGCGTTTTCTTCGATAAATTCGCGACGAGGTTCTACCCGATCGCCCATCAACATATCAAAGATTCTATCTGCTTCAGCAGCATCATCTACTGAAACACGCGCCATCAAGCGATGTTCAGGGTCCATGGTTGTTTCCCACAATTGGTGGTCATCCATTTCTCCCAACCCCTTATAACGTTGGATGGTTGGCTTTGAACGCCCTTCACTGTGACGTGTTAAGGCTTCTTGGAGTTTAATTTCTTGATCTGTACCTGGCTGGATGTATTCTTTGATCTCACTTCCAACTTTGACCCCATAAATCGGTGGTTGGGCAATATAAACATAACCAGCTTCTAGAATTGGTTTCATGTAGCGGTAAATCAAGGTTAGCAAGAGAGTTCGAATGTGGGCACCATCGACATCGGCATCGGTCATCAAAACGAGTTTTTGGTAACGAGCCTTAGTAACATCAAATTCTGCGCCAAATCCTGTCCCCATGGCTGTGAAGAGACTCCGAATTTCTTCGTTAGCAAGAATTTTATCCATGCTAGCCTTTTCAACGTTCAAGATTTTACCACGAATTGGTAAGATAGCTTGGAACTCACGGTTACGACCAGATTTAGCTGATCCACCGGCCGAGTCCCCTTCGACGATGAAGAGTTCTGTTTCAGCTGGGTTGTTTGAAGAACAGTCTGCTAGTTTTCCTGGAAGATTGGAAATTTCCAAACCAGATTTCTTGCGAGTGACTTCTCGCGCACGCTTGGCAGCTACACGAGCCTTGGCAGCCAAAATCCCTTTTTCCACGATACGCTTGGCAATCTGTGGATTTTCCATGAGAAAATCAGAGAAGGCATCGCTGAAGAGGCGATTGGTGATCTTGACCACTTCGCTATTCCCCAGTTTGGTCTTGGTTTGTCCTTCAAACTGCGGATTTGGATGCTTGACAGAGATAACTGCAGTTAAGCCTTCACGGACATCTTCCCCTGTTAGGTTGTCTTCATTGTCTTTTAGAAGTTTATTCTTGCGAGCATAATCATTGATAACACGTGTCAGTGCTGTACGGAAACCTTGCTCATGCGTTCCGCCCTCATGGGTGTGAATGTTATTGGCGAAACTCATGACGTTTTCGTGGTAACCGGTTGTGTACTGCATGGCTACTTCGACTGTGATATCATCCATCTCACCGTCTGTGTAGATTGGTGTATCAAAGATCACATCCTTGTTCTCGTTGATATATTCAACATAGCTAGCAATCCCGCCCTCATAGTGGTAATGTTTAGTCTGTTCGAGACCTTCACGCTTATCTGTGATGGAGATTCGAAGACCTCGGTTCAAAAAGGCTAGTTCTTGAATACGTTTGTTTAATTTATCAAAATCAAAAGTCGTTGTTTCTGTAAAAATCTCTGGATCCGGCGTGAAGTGAACTGTTGTTCCAGTTTTATCCGTATCTCCGACCACCTCAAGATCAGCAACGACATTCCCACGGTGGTATTCTTGATAATAAATTTTTCCGTTTTTATGAACCCGAACATCTAGTTGAGTTGAGAGGGCATTTACTACTGATGAACCCACACCGTGCAATCCACCTGATACCTTGTATCCGCCACCGCCGAACTTTCCTCCAGCGTGAAGAACAGTAAAGACGGTCTCAACAGCAGGACGTCCTGTCTTTTCCTGAATGTCAACAGGGATACCGCGTCCATCATCCACAACGGTGATGGAATTATCTGGCTCAATAAGGACTTGGATATGACTGGCAAATCCTGCTAAGGCTTCATCAATTGAATTATCAACGATTTCCCATACTAGATGGTGAAGGCCTTCTTTTGAGGTCGATCCAATATACATACCTGGACGCATACGAACAGCTTCCAGCCCCTCCAAAACTTGAATTTGACTGGCATCATAATCCTGTGCCTGTTGATTTTTGATTTCTTCTGTCATTTTTTCCCTTTTCTTACATGTCTATTGCTTGTCTCAGTGTCGCAACGTTTTTAAAAAGATAGGCATCTAAGCCGGCAGCTCCACCTGCTTCTACATCAATATTTCTGTCTCCAATGACCAAACCGGATGAGATATGATATTTATCACGTAAATAAATCATAGACTCTGGATCTGGTTTCCGTTTGAAACCAGAACTGGCAGTCACGACTTCTGTGAAATAGTCAGCTATCTGAGTCTTTGCAAGAAGTTCTAGCACTTGGTCATTTCGATGAGAGACTAAGAAATGACGGCCACCCTTGTCAGAGATGTCTTTTAGTAACTCTGGAATTCCTTCAAACAAAACTGGGTACTCTAGCTCACGCGCTTCATTCTCTTTGTAGTTTTCTAAAAAATTCTCGATGGCTGGGGCAAACTTCTCAATGGCAAAAGCTGTCGAAACCTTCAAGGCTTCGTAAACACGGTCGTGTTCTTGCTCTATTCCGTATTGGGCTAAGGTCTCTACAAAGGCTGCTGTAGAAGTCTCATAATTATCCAATAGGGTACCACCTAAATCCCATATATAGTCACGATATTTCATACCCTTCATTATATCATTTTTTTACGAAAAAAGCGATGATTTCCTAGATTTTTCCAAGCAAAAACGAGAGCCGAACTCTCGTCTTACTGTTAATTTCCAAAGACATCTTGATAGAGCATGCCGACTCGTAAACTTTCTGCATTTCCTCCCAACTGCTCTACCAGCTCATAGGCGAAGGCAAGGGCAGTTGACGGTCCTCGGCTAGTTATTAGATTGCCATCCACAACTACTGTTTCCTTTCGGTAAATTCCGTCACTGATGTTTTCCTGAACACCGTCATAACAAGTAAAGTGCTTGCCTTTCAGGACACCTGCTTGATGGAGGGCGATTGGGGCTGCACAGATAGCTGCAACTTTCTTTCCTGCTTGGTCAAAGGCTTTAATCTGTGAAATGAGGGCTTGATTATCCCGTAGGTGAGCTGAGCCTGGCATACCACCTGGAAGAACTACCAAGTCATAGTCGGACAAATCGCCATCAAAGATACAGTCGGCTTTTACCTGAATGCCATGTGATCCTGTCACCTGCTCTTCAAATCCTACCATATCGCATGAAATGTTTGCTCGACGCAAGACATCAACTACTGTCAAGGCTTCAATTTCTTCAAAACCCTGGGCTAAGATAACTGCTACTTTTGCCATAGTGGCCTCCTTATTTGATTTGTTTTAGGACGACTTTCTTTCGTTTGAATGGAACTTTTCCACTTTTCTCCTCCGCTAGGTTGGTCTGGTAACTCATAGATAAGAGGAGACCGACACCGATGAGGTTACTAATAATTGCGGAGCCCCCTTGAGAAATGAAAGGCAGAGGAATTCCTGTCAAAGGAAGTAAGCCTGTCACGGCACCGATATTTTCAAAGATATGGAAGAGCAACATCATGATAAATCCAGTCGAAATGTAGGTGTAGAACTGGTTATTTGACCTGAGCGTAATCTTCAACATCCGGTAAATAAGAAGCAAGTACAGGGCAACGACAAAGACTGAACCAATGAAGCCAAAGTCTTCAGCAATTACGGTGAAAATCATATCACTTTCACGTACTGGAATGAGGAGATTGGACACATTGAAACCCTGTCCAAACAAGCCACCACTTCCAATCGCAATTTGCCCCTGCGCCTGTTGGTAAGTCGTTGTTTGCGCAAAGTCAAAGGGATTGAGCCAAGCCAAAATACGGTTGATCTGGTAGGTTGGCATCCCGATCTGATGCAAGAAGGCACGTCCATCCTTGCTTATAAAGATGGCCATGAAGCCTGCAACTGCAGTCACTCCTGTCGCAAAAACAGGAATGATAATCTTCCACGAAACACCTGAAAGGAGAACCATACCTGCAAAAATAGCTACAAAGACCAAGGCAGTCCCTAGGTCACTTTGCAAAGCCAAGAGGAGCAAGACTGGGATGGTAAAGGCAATCATCCAACCAATCAATAGGAAATCCAAGGGAATAGTCCGTTGCCATTCCTTGTGTTTTTGAGTGAATTGTACGATGACTCGAGCTAGCATCAAGATATAGGAAATCTTCATGAACTCCGATGGCTGAAAGAGTGTCGTTCCACCAATCGATACCCAGTTTTTGGCACCTGTTGACGCTACAAGATTTGGATTGTAGAAAACAAGAGGGAGGACCATCAAGGCTAGGCCTAAACCATAGAGATAAGGAGTCACCTTCCATAAAAACTCAGTATTGAAGAACATGACCACAAAACCAATGACAAGGCCCAAGGAAATCCAAGCGATTTGCTGGCCTAGTATTGGTAACACATTATTTGGATAGTCATGACTAACTGCTACATAAATGGCCACTACTCCAATCACCAGTAAACAAAACACTGGTAGGAGGAGGCTATAATCGACTCGAGAGTCGAAGGAACGTTTCATATTTTTTACCTTTTCTCTTTCTTGGATTTTTCTTTCATTCTATTGCGACGGGATTGGAGAAAATCAGCTACAGCAGGCTCTAGCTGTTCTCTAGAAAGAACCTGAACAGCCCTTTCTTTTGACAAGGTCTGGGCGATTTGTTTGCCGTAGCGCTTGCTGACAACACGACTGTCTAAGATTACAGCAACCGAACCTTGGTCAGGCCGTCTAACAGTACGACCAAGGGCTTGTTTTAGCCGAATTATCGCCATCGGTAACTGATAATCATAGAAAGGATTTTTCCCTTCTTGACGCAGTTCTTGGTTTAACTTTTTGGTTAACGGCTCATGGGGATTTTGGAAAGGCAATCTCGGAATCACTTGAATCACGCAAGGATGGGTTGAAAAATCAACTCCTTCCCAGAAACTGCCTGTTCCAAGCAAGATCTGTCGTTCACCTTTTTCAAAACGTTTTTTCAGTTGACTTGGTTCCCCATTTTTATACTGAGCTAGATGCGGTTGGTCGAGCAGGTCCGAAACTGCCAGCAACATCTCTTTTGAAGTAAACAAGACCAATAAAGGTTCTTGAAAGGCTTGTAACCTTCGGATAACAGAAGCCACTTCACTAACATAGTCAAAAGGTGGAACTTCTGTCACAAGAGGAAAATCATTGACTAGAAAGACTTCTTGTTGCTCCTGTTTTGCTACATCAAGCCTAACAAGCGGAGCATCTGGAAAGCCCAATAGATCTGCTAGGGAAACTCGATTGCTGATTTCAAGAGTAGCCGATACTCCTAGGAGCCTACAATCTTCTGGCAATAAATCTGCTAGTATAAAGCGGCCTTTTTTGCTTGAACAAATCAAGACATCCTTGCTCGATTTCTCTGCTGTAGCAAGCCAAAATTCACGGTCCGAGGTGAAAAAGTTTGCAATCTCTCTATACTCTGGAAGAGCTAGCTCCGAAAAATGCTGACGCAACTGTTCAAGAGAATCCAACCACTTTCCATTCTTCAGACCTGACTGATACTGCTCCATCAAGTAACGACATTCAAAGTCGATACTCTCAAGCAAGCGTTTCTGAACCAAATCTTCCTCTGACTCTAAGGACTTATCAATTTGAGTTACAAGATCCTCAAGGCGATAAGACTGCTGGGCCAGATTTTCGAGAGCTAGGAGCATTTTTTGAGCCTCATCCAAAATCACCATACGGTTGTCGACAAACTCTGGATTGTCTTCCAAACGAGTGACCAGATAGGCATGATTGGTCAGAAGAACACGACTGGTCTTGGCCTTTTCCTGCCCTCGTTTCCAAAAATCCTCTGTAGCAAATAAACTTTTCTTTGAAAGCTTGCCATCGTGGACTAGTTCTGGCAGAAAGTGCTGATAGCGATAAAGCTGCCCGATTTCGTCCAAGTCACCAGTCACTGTCTCTGTTAGCCAGATGAGCAGTTGCATTTTAAAGCGTGTGAAGAGGCGATTGGACTCCGGTCGATGGAGAATTTGATGAAAAGCATCCAATTTCAAGTAATTTTGAGGCCCCTTGAGACTATGAATTTCCAGATGGAAGACCTCTTTTAAGCGCTGACCTTCTTCTTGCATGATTTGATTTTGAAGAATTTTGGTCGGAACACTCACTAGGATTCCTGCTTGACTCTCCAAATTCAAAGCTGGGAGGAGATAACCATAAGTCTTGCCCAGTCCCGTTTGGGCTTGGATAAAGGAAGTCTGGTGTTCTTCCAATAAGTGCTCAACCTTCTCCGCAAAATCCAGCTGCTGTGGACGCTCCTCCAGCCCCAATAAAGAAATATTTTTAGCAAAATCTTTGGATAACTTTCGTGGGACTAAGGCTTTGCTTTCCTTTCTGAGAAAAAGCCCATGAAGTTCCATCAAGTCCGGTAAAGACAAGAGAGATTGTTGCTGATAGACCTCCTCAATCACCAGATAACTTTCATAGAGAAGGTTGTCTGCAAGGTTTAACAAGCTTTCTAAGAGCCCTTTTGGTAACTCAAATAGTTTTTGACGCATGTAAAGCAAGAGTTCAGCTGTTGCCTGAGCATCTGACAGGGCAGTATGGGCATGTTCCAGCTCAATGCCCAACTCTTGACAAAGGATACCTAAGTTATACTTTTCAAACTGAGGATACAGAACTTGAGCAAGCTCAACTGTATCCACCCGCGGTGTACGCAATTCATATCCTTCAAAAAAGAGAAATTCTGCAAGAAGGTTGGCATCAAACTGTACATTGTGCGCAACAAAAATACCGTCCTTAACCAATTCAAAAATTTTTCCGGCCACCTGAGAAAACTCTGGTGCCGCAACCAAACGCCGATCGGTCAGACCCGTTAATTCTTTGATATGAGAATCCAAGGGTTCGTGGGGATTGACATCAGTCGCATACTGATCGATGATTTCACCATTCTCAATCACCACAATGCCTACTTGAATAATTTTTGCCTTGCTTCCGGTGCTGGTCGCCTCTAAATCAACGACCACATACCGATCATTTCTCGCATTCATCATTAAAAATTATATCAAAAAAAGCATGATTTGACACCCCTCAACTTTGATAACAATCTCGCTTTTCTTTTGAATTTGAGTAAAAATCAAGACCTTAAAAGTGAGAATTCCTCGTAAGTTCAGCAGTTGATTGCTGGTTCTGAGGTATTTGAAAACCTTATCAACAAACCTACATCAACATAAAAAGACAACCAAGGTATTAGCTGCCTTTTTGAGATATTTTTTTCATTGTTTTCGGAAGAGCTTTACTAATTTCGGTAGGCAAGACAAGGTAATTTTCTTGAGCTAGTTCTTGCGCGATAGCTGAATGAAGGTGAGTCGCTACCACCACTCTATCATAGAGATTGACTTGGTCAAACTGACCTGCAAAACCTGCAATCATCCCAGCCAGAGTATCTCCCATCCCACCAGTTGCTTGATAGGGTCCTCCAACCTGTAACTGATAATATTCAGACTGACCAGCTTGCCAGATACGAGTCGCTGGACCTTTCTCAACAAGAATCGTTCCTTGAGGAAAAGCAGAAAGAGCTCTGGCAGTCGCCTCTGTATTTTGATGGTCAAGAACTATACCAGACAGTCTTTCCCATTCCTTTTGGTGGGGAGTTAGGATAAGCTGACTGGAAGGAAATGGTAACTGGCCTTTTGCTAAGATGCCCAAAGCGCCACCATCTGCAATCAAAATCTGGTAATTTCTGAGCTTATCAAAAACCCGTTTTACGAGTTTTTCTCCAAATGCATCCTCTCGCAAGCCCGGACCTATCAAGATAACTTCTGTCTTTTTCAACTGTTCTTTTAACAATTGCTGGTCTTGAAGAGAGAAAGCCATGGCCTCAGGTAAATGACTGTGCAGAGCCGAAATGTTCTCCTTATCCGTGCCAACAGTCACCAACCCTGCCCCACTTTTGACAGCTGCAATGGCTGACATGATGATAGCTCCCCCATAAGGATAGGTCCCTCCCAGCAAGAGCAGACGTCCGTAATCTCCCTTATGGCTGTGACGAGAACGTTCAATAATGACTTTTTCTAATAAAGTTTGATCAATCACTTTCATCGTTTTTTCCCTCTCACTCCATTATACTACAAAAGGAGGGGCAAACCTCCTTCTATCTATTTTCCCTTAAATTCCGCAAAGGTCTGTAAGATTTTAGCTGCTACTGTTGGAGAAGGAGCTCCTTTTAGCTCAACCGTTTCATCTGCATATGGACTAAGGCCTGCGAAATCTCCTATCTGGACTGAATAAAGAGATGTCTTAAACAGTTCAATATCGTTTTGGTCATTTCCAAAAGCAATGAAGTTCTCTCCACATAACTTTTCAACAGTTGCCGCCTTATGGGTATCTAAGGGATTAACATAGAGGCACTTTTCATGCGCATGATAGGACAGATGAGCATTCCCCAGTCTTTCTAACTGACCAAGCAGATCATCAAGCAAATCCTCATGGTCGCCCATATAAACGACTACCTTAATCGGAGTACCCAAGTCCTCGAGTTTCTGATGACGAGCCACCTTTAGGGGATCTACACTGGAGATAAATGGAATCTTCTCTACAATCTGACCGCTATAGTCAAAGCAATCATCTGCAAAAAAAGGGAGATTGTAGGTCTGGCAATAATCCACTAGCGCATGATAAACTCTAGCATCGAGATTCTTTTCGAAGATAGCCTTCCCCAAATGATAGGCTACGCCACCATTCAACCCTATGACTAAGCGCTGACTGAGTTCAGGGCCTAATAAACCCAAACAATCCCGATAAGAGCGAGCTGAGGCAAACACAACCTCATGCCCATAATCTTCAGCCTTTAAAAGAACCTGCTGAATCTCCTCATCTATGGTCATGTAGTCAAAAGATAGCGTTCCATCCAGGTCAAATACGAATTTCATCTTTCTAATCCTTGTTTAGTGTTCGAAGCGCTGCCTGAAAGGTTTGCTCCATTAGCATGGTAATAGTCATAGGACCAACTCCACCCGGTACAGGTGTGATGTGGCTAGCAAGTGGTGCAACGGCACCATAATCAACATCTCCACAAAGCTTGCCATTCTCATCGCGATTCATCCCAACGTCAATGACAACCGCTCCTGGTTTGACAAAGTCAGCAGTTACAAACTTAGCGCGACCGATTGCAACCACAAGAATATCTGCCTTAGCAGCCACCTGGGCAAGATGATGGGTCCGTGAGTGGGTCAAGGTCACAGTCGCATTCTTGGCTAAAAGAAGCTGAGCCATCGGTTTTCCAACGATATTTGAGCGACCGATAACAACCGCATTTTTACCTTCTAGATCAATCCCATACTCATGAAACATTTCCATAATTCCTGCAGGTGTCGAAGGAATCATAACTGGATGACCAGACCAGAGGCGACCCATGTTTAGCGGATGGAAACCATCCACGTCTTTTTCGGGGTCAATGGCTAATAAAACTGCCTCTTCATCAATATGTTTTGGTAAAGGTAACTGGACCAAAATTCCATGCCAAGCTGGATCTTGATTGTATTTGGTAATCAAGTCTAACAATTCTGCTTGGGTAATGGTCTCTGGAACTCGCACTACTTCACTACGGAAGCCAGCAGCGAGAGCTGATCGTTCTTTGTTACGAACATAGACTTGGCTGGCAGGATTGTCCCCCACCAAAATCACCACCAAGCCTGGAACTAAACCTGTTTCTTCTTTTAGTTTGGCCGTCTTTTCAGCCAACTGCCCTTGTAACTTAGCTGCAAGAACCTTCCCATCAATAATCTGTGCCATATCTCTTCTCTTTTCTATCAGATATCCCCTATTATAACAAAAAATACCTTGTCATTCTAACATTTCTTGACTAATGGACCTTATAGTCAAAAACTATAAGAAAAAGCCCTTATCGAGCTTTTATGCCTATTTATACTAAGTAAACTTGTCATGCTTTCTTTTTGACTTTTGGAGCTGGTAAGACTTCATACATATCCTTAATTAATCTCGTTAGAAATGACTTATCTTCAATGTCTTCTATCAAAATCATCTCCTTAGCTCCTTCATAAGGACGTTCAAACCTAGTCTTTCCCAGTTGATCCATGACCAGCTTCACAGGCTTTAGTAACAGACGATTATCATAGATTCCCCCAATAACCTTCCCACGATAATAAAGGATATACTCTCCCATCATTGGACGATAACTCATCTCCTCTAACTCCGAAAACTGATCGAGAATAAAATCTAAATATTCTTTACTGGAAGCCATGATGCCTACTCCCCTTCTTCTAAAAATGAGGTTTTACAAAACCTTACTCAAAAATTCCTTGGTCCGTTGTTCTTTCGTTTGATTGAAAATCTCTTCTGGTGTTCCATCTTCGACAACAACCCCATCCGCCATAAAGATAACACGGTCTGCTACCTCACGCGCAAAGCCCATTTCATGAGTCACAATCACCATAGTCATCCCTGACTTGGCAAGGTCTTGCATAACAGATAGAACTTCTCCAACCATCTCAGGGTCTAGGGCTGAAGTCGGCTCATCAAAAAGCAAAACATCTGGTTCCATAGCAAGTCCACGTGCAATGGCAATCCGTTGTTGCTGACCACCTGACAAACTCTGTGGATAGGCCGTCGCCTTATCTGGCAAACCAACTTTTTCTAACAGTTCCTGTGCTATTTTCTCCGCAACTTCCTTGCTTTCTCCTTTGGTTTTAATTGGTGACAAAGTGATATTTTCCATCACTGTCATATTGGGAAAGAGGTTGAATTGTTGAAATACCATGCCCATCTTTTCACGCATAGCAAAAAGGTCATTTTTCTTATCAGTGATATCAACTCCTTCAAAGATAACCTTGCCTTTACTTGCTTCTTCAAGGAGATTCATCGAACGAAGGAGAGTTGACTTTCCGCTCCCTGACGGTCCGATAATGACCACAACTTCTCCTCGTTTAATCTCAAGGTTGATGCCTTTTAAAACTTCATTTTTCCCAAAAGACTTATGTAGTTCTTCAATTTTAATCAAGGTTTCTGTCATTATTTCTTGTCTCCTTGTCCAATATGTTTTTCAAATGCTTTCAACGCCACTGTCAAAACAGAGGTCATAATCAAATAGTAAAAGGCTGCAAATAAAAGGGGAGTCAACGGTAAATAAGTTGTTGTTGCTACAGTCGTTGCACCATTCCACAACTCCATCACCCCAATTGCCGACAAGAGGGAACTATCCTTGATAATGGTGATAAACTCATTTACCAGAGCTGGAAGAATATTCTTGATAGCCTGTGGCAAAATGACATAACGCATGGCATTTTTCGGACGAATACCGAGAGAATATGCGGCCTCTAACTGCCCTTTAGGAACCGCATTGATCCCCGCACGAACAGTTTCTGAAACGTAAGCTCCACTGTTCATAGAAATAATCAGAATACCAGGAATCAAACGAGAAAGATCAACTCCTAAAATCCCAACCTGAATAGTTGGAGCATTGATATGCATAAGAGCAAAGGCAATCATAATCTGAACCATCATCGGAGTTCCACGGAAGATCCAAACATACACATTTGCAAACCAAACGAGCGGTTTAAAGCGTGATCGCTGAGCAAAGGCCAGTAACACACCTATAATAGTTCCTAAGCAGACAACAAAGATGGAAATTAACACGGTAATCAGAGCACCATAGTTAAAATACGGTAAATACTTTGGTAAAAAAGAAAAATTCATATTCAATCAACTTTCTATGTATTAGATTGTATGATTATAACATGAATTGAATTAAAATGCAATCTTTTTCTCTAATTTTAACAATTAACTTGATAGAATGGAGAAATAGAAAGAAATCACAGTTTTTTTCTAGTCAACTACCTCTTGTTTATGGTAAAATAGAAACGATAAGAAATGGAGGAGAATCATAATGGAATCACATTTGGTTAGAATCATCAACCGCCTAGAAGCTATGACAAAAGATGGCGGAAATCTAAAACGTAATTTTGAACGTGAAGGAGTTGTTGTTGCAGAAGTTGCTTACAGCTATGACGAAGAAAATGGATCACTCTTCACCCTTCGCGATGTTGAAGCACGTGAAACCTATACCTTTGATAGCATTGACTTGATTGCAATGGAGATCTACGAACTCCTTTACTAATATAAAAACAACGGGCAGTAAGGCCCGATGAATGAGAATCCTTTTTGTCACCACAAATGGGATTTTTTTCTTACCTTCAAGTCGCTTAATCCTCCATAAATCCTTCTTTTAAAAACGACCACTTCTCAATCTTTTTACTTGCTTTACACCTTAATCATGCTATAATGAGAGTATAAAACTTTGACTATTCTTGACCTTTTCTTAGGCCAAGAATACGAATGAAATGAGGTAGATGTATGCTCTGTCAAAACTGTAAAATTAACGACTCAACAATTCATCTGTATACCAATATCAATGGACAGCAAAAACAAATTGATCTCTGTCAAAATTGCTATAAAATTATCAAAACAGATCCAAATAATACCCTCTTTAAAGGAATGACTGACTTAAACAATCGTGACTTTGATCCTTTCGGAGACTTTTTCAATGATTTGAACAATTTCAGGGCTTCTTCAAATAACGTCCCTCCAACTCAATCCGGTGGGGGATACGGAGGCAATGGGGGATACGGACCTCAAAACCGCGGACCTGTTCAAACACCTCCTCCTAGCCAAGAAAGAGGGCTCCTAGAGGAATATGGTATCAACGTGACTGAAATAGCTCGTCGAGGAGATATTGACCCTGTTATCGGCCGAGACGAGGAGATTATCCGCGTTATCGAAATCCTCAACCGTCGAACCAAAAACAATCCTGTCCTTATCGGAGAACCAGGTGTTGGTAAAACAGCCGTCGTTGAAGGTCTAGCTCAGAAGATTGTTGATGGTGATGTTCCCCATAAACTCCAAGGCAAGCAGGTCATCCGTCTGGATGTGGTTAGTCTAGTTCAAGGAACAGGGATTCGAGGCCAATTTGAAGAACGTATGCAAAAACTCATGGAAGAAATTCGCAAACGCGAGGACATCATCCTCTTTATTGACGAAATCCATGAGATTGTCGGTGCAGGATCTGCTGGCGATGGCAATATGGATGCAGGCAATATCCTGAAACCAGCCCTTGCCCGTGGTGAATTGCAACTGGTCGGTGCCACTACTCTCAATGAATACCGTATCATTGAAAAAGATGCTGCCCTAGAGCGCCGTATGCAGCCTGTCAAGGTAGATGAACCAACTGTCGAAGAAACCATTACCATCCTCAAAGGGGTTCAAAAAAAATACGAAGACTACCATCACGTCAAGTACACAGACGCTGCTATCGAAGCTGCTGCAAATCTGTCCAATCGTTACATTCAAGACCGTTTCTTACCTGACAAGGCTATTGACCTTTTGGACGAAGCTGGTTCAAAGATGAATCTGACACTAAACTTTGTTGATCCCAAAGTGATTGATCAGCGTTTAATTGAAGCTGAGAATCTCAAGGCTCAAGCTACACGAGAGGAAGACTTTGAAAAAGCTGCCTACTTCCGCGATCAGATTGCCAAGTACAAGGAAATGCAAAAGAACAAGGTGACCGATCAGGATACTCCTATCATCAGTGAGAAAACGATTGAACACATCATCGAGCAGAAAACCAATATCCCTGTTGGGGAGTTAAAAGAAAAAGAACAGTCTCAGCTCATCCATCTTGCTGAAGACCTCAAAGCTCATGTTATCGGACAAGACGAGGCTGTTGATAAGATTGCCAAAGCCATCCGTCGTAATCGTGTTGGACTTGGTACTCCAAATCGCCCAATCGGAAGTTTCCTCTTTGTCGGACCAACTGGTGTCGGTAAGACAGAACTGTCCAAACAACTAGCCATTGAACTCTTTGGTTCTGCTGACAGCATGATTCGCTTTGATATGAGTGAATACATGGAAAAACACAGTGTGGCTAAATTAGTCGGAGCTCCTCCAGGTTATGTCGGCTATGATGAAGCAGGGCAATTAACAGAAAAAGTTCGTCGCAATCCTTACTCTCTCATCCTTCTCGATGAAGTGGAAAAAGCCCATCCAGATGTCATGCACATGTTCCTTCAAGTCTTAGACGATGGTCGTTTGACAGATGGGCAAGGACGTACAGTTAGCTTTAAGGATGCCATCATTATCATGACCTCAAATGCGGGTACTGGTAAGGCCGAAGCCAGCGTTGGTTTTGGAGCTGCTCGTGAAGGTCGAACCAACTCTGTTCTCGGTGAACTCGGCAACTTCTTTAGTCCAGAGTTTATGAACCGTTTTGACGGCATCATCGAATTTAAACCTCTCAGCAAGGACAACCTTCTCCAAATCGTCGAACTCATGCTAGCGGATGTCAACAAACGCCTCTCTAGCAATAACATCCACCTCGAAGTGACGGACAAAGTCAAAGAAAAATTAGTGGATCTAGGTTATGATCCAAAAATGGGGTCTCGCCCACTCCGTCGTACCATCCAAGACCATATCGAAGATGCCATCACAGACTACTATCTTGAAAACCCAAGTGAAAAAGACCTCAAGGCAGTTATGACAAGCAATGGTAAGATTCAAATCAAATCTGCCAAAAAAACTGAAAAAATCAAAGAGAATGCTTCTGAAAGAGAAGAATAAAATCTCATAAAAAGAACAGGAAACAAGGTTTCCTGTTCTTTTTTAATTCTCTTCTTGAACTTGATAGCGAAGAATTGTTTTCAATTTACTTGGCTCCGTTCGATGAAGGTTATTGAGATAGATTTCTCGGTGGATTTCCGAAGTTCTTTTGAGCTTATGAAGTTGACAAAAATACTCCATCTCTGCAAAAGTCTCATTTTCTGTATCAAAAGGTCCTACATGAAGCATGGCAAGACTCTGGCCTTCTTCTATTCTTTCAAAACGAATAGTCTCATAGAGAGGATTTGGCTTCTTGATTTTAACCTCGTTCAGAGCTTCCTCAAATAATTCTCGCGTAATAAAATCGGGGTGCCCAATCATAATGCTATAAGAAAGCTCACTTTTTACCAGTTCTCCTTGCTTCTCCTTTTTCCATAAACCTTCTAAAGGAAAGACAGTAAAATCAGTGTAGACTTTATCCAGAAGAGCTTTTTTATACTTCATCTTTATCGCATAGGCTAAAGCATACAAGGCCCCTACTCGTTCTGAAAAATCCTCTTGATTTGGATCGCCTTTACCATCAATCACGATATAGGATTGACCTGGTACCTGCAAGATGCTGGGCTTAGCCTTCACTTGATAAAGAGCTTTTGCTTCTTTTCTCCATTCATATTTCATTTGGTTCTTCTCCTTTCTATCTCTAGTATAGCACCAAAACCCTGACATCTTTTGTCAAGGTTTGTAACGTTTTTGGATTTTTTCTACTCTAGAAAGTAATTCCTTCTTCAGATGATTGGGGGCGAGTATTTCCATCCCATCTAGATAAGACAGGAGGTAAGCATACAGACTTTCATGCTCTGGTAAGACTGTCTTGACATAATAACACCCATCTTT
>CAUUXT010000004.1:0-21248 GCA_963549015.1 uncultured Streptococcus sp. | reverse complement strand
TCTGTCTGATTAGCTTTTGTCAGACGTTTTCCTCTTTGAATTTCTTGAAAAACTTCAGTGAAACGAAATGTTTTCCATTCTACCTTGTCTAGTCCTGCCACATCTCCAGCTAGTTCAACCAATTTACGCTCATAATAATCAATGATTTTCTGAGCTTGTTGTTTCTGTTCTTGCTTGATGTAGTCTTCCATGAACTGCCAGTTCGGCTGACCTTGGAAATCGATAGGGAGCATAATAATTTGTTCTTTAATTCTCTCAGTAAATGCTTTTCTCCCAAAAGCATATTTGGACTTATTAGACATTATACTATTTGAAACAAATAATCCATTATGTTTATTGATATATTTATTATCTAAAATAGTTATTTCATCACTAGCTGTAAAGGTGTTTCCTGCATAGAAAGCATCGCAAAATGTAGTTACAATAATTTTATTCCTCATCACAAACAGTGGATTAGATATAAAATCAGTTACTCCATTATTTACTGAACTAGCTGAGTAATACGGGATACTCCCTTTTTTTCTGTTTTTTTCAATGTGGCGCTTACCTCTAGCTATTTCAAAAATATTCCCTATCTTAAACTCTCCCCACTCCACATCCGTCAATTTTAACTTACTCATCTTTGTCACCTGCCATTAGTTTTTTGATTTGCTTGTCAAAATCCGATACGATTTTCTGGGTACGGTTGAACTTCTCATATTCTTGACTGGCTTTCTCGTCTGCCTGTTTTTTCGAAATAGATCCTTTTCCTTCTAGAATTTCATATTCATTAAAAGAAAGGAAGCGGTCAATACTTTCCGCCAAAGATTGCATGGTAAAGGTATTACGGCGTTCAACCAAACCTTCAATATAGTCGAAGTAAGAGGTTACGGTACGCTCTAGTTGACGGATTTCGGTTTCTTGCAAATAATTCTTAGCAACTGTCACATCCGATTTCAGTACTCGTCCATCTGGTGCATTTTTCCAAGTCGTTAATCCCATTTGATTCTTTTCAGCATCTGCCTTATGATAAATAATCTCAGCAGCAGTATTACCTGTAATAGCAAAATGGAACTTGTTCTGCACCATAGCATAGAAATTCTTAGTGATTTCAGAGTTTCTATCGTAGTCAATAGCGCATTCCGCAAAAATATCGGTTATTTGCTGATAAATACGGCGTTCACTGGCACGGATTGAACGGATTCGCTCTAAGAGCTCACGGAAGTAATCTTTACCAAAGACCGTTTGTCCCTGTTTAAGACGCTCGTCATCAAGTACGAACCCCTTAATAATACATTCTTTTAAGGTATTCGTTGCCCAAATTCGAAATTGTGTCGCCTTAGTTGAATTGACGCGATAACCAACTGATATAATGGAATCAAGATTGTAATACTCTAATTCGCGCTGAACCGCTCTACTACCCTCTTTTTGAACTGTTCGAAATTTTCGAACAGTTGCCAGCTTGTCTAACTCGCCATCACTATAAATATTTGATAAATGGTGACTAACCGTTGATTTAGAAACTCCGAACAAGTCAGAAATCTCTTTTTGTGTCAACCAAAGATTTTCATCTTGTAATAGAATATCTAAATTAACATCACCATTAGGTGTCGTATATAGGACAAAATTAGAAATTTCATTCATAATCGTCACCTTTTTCCGCTACCATCGGAAGTTCCTCAATATCGGTAATTTCTTGGTAATTCTCTTTCTCTTCTATTCCGAAAAGATAACCTCGTCCATGAGTAATCATATTGACTTCAAAAGTTAGATAATCTGCAATGGTCTTTTGAAAATCTTCCTCAGAAGGAATTTCATCATTAAAGTAATAGAAAGAGTGGAGCCACTCATCATCAGCTTCAATCGTTGTTTGAACACAGAACTTAGTTTCTGCTTCCGTGCGATCAAACCATACATCAAGCAAGTGTTGTTTTTTATCTTTAGCTGTAGCTGTTTCAACCAGACCGATATGTTTAGAAACTTCAAAACCATCATTTTCAAAGTTGATAAATTTGCATTCTTTTTCCGGACGATGCGGTATACCAGCTGTAAATACTGCAATACAAGGGTTTGTTCCCACGCCATAAAAGGTATTTTTATTAAGTGTAATAACACCTTCTAAAGTATGGTGTTTTAAAATATTTTGTTTAGTTTCTTTTTCAAACTTGGTCTTCCCTGTAAAGGTGGACTGAGGAACGATGACAACCGCCTTAGCACCTTCAACTAAAGAATTTAACAGGTGTTCTGTAAAGTTGATTTCATACAGATCTGTATTGGCTGTCGAACCCATTGAATATGGCGGATTCATCATACCAACGTTGCATTGTTTTAGCTGAAGCTTACTAGGATTTTGGCGTAGAAAGTCTTGGTTTTCAAGGTTACTTTTCCCATCACCTCGTAATATCATATTCGTCGTAGCAATTGTAAACATATAAGATTGTTCTTCAATCCCGAAGAGCTGATGTTTCCGAATTTGGTCACGTTGAGAATCATTTTCTGCTTTTGTTAACATATCATGCATAGCAGCGATTAGGAAGCCTGCTGTACCGCAAGTCGGATCAAAAACCTTATCCGTCGGTTTCAAATCAACCAAATCACAAAACAGTTCCGTGATATGCTTTGGTGTTAAAACAATGCCTAAGTTCTGGCCATCTCCTCCAGAGTAAGACATGAATTCTCCGTAAAAACGACCTAGATAATCTTCAGCAGAACTGTTATATCTTAAACTTTGATAAATACTCTTATAAAGAAATTCTGTGAAATGTTTGATAGGTGTTTTACCTAGATTAGCATTTTTTTCATTAATTTTCACATCGTCTCTGATGATAGCAAACTGACTAAGTAGTTTATCTTTTTTTACTTCAGGAGACACATTAGCGCGCTGAAGGTTAGACTTAATGGCAGTATAAATCTTTGAGCCATCTGTTTTTACAGTATCTCCAGTTAAACTTTCCAGAGAGAAATTTCCATGCTCCGTTTCTCTCAATGCTAACAGAATTCCTGAAACAATCAGAGGTTTGTTCTTTTCCTCAATATTGCCGTAATTTCTCAAATCATTGTGTAAAGTCGCGGCATCTTTTAAAATTTCAGCAGTTTCTTTTTCAAAATTGGTTTCTTCTTGAAGAATCTCTTTTACGTAATACTCATCAATATTATCTATTGAAAAGGAAATAAGGGTCTCAATATCCGCAAGTTCAAAATATTCACCACGTTCATTTACAAAAACAGGAGTAATGCGATGTTTTTTTTCATTGCCACTAATTCCAACAGCAATGATTTTTTTGTAACTAACCTTATCCGCTAAATGTTTAGCATAAAAGACCGCTCCGTTTACTGCATAGTCTGTATTTGATTTGACATCATCAGCAATTAAATCATCATCTGTATAATTGATATGTTTTGATAATCCAGGTTTATCTTCAATAATGATTAAGAAGTCTTTAACAATTCCAACGTATTCTGGGAAGCCTGAATTTCCAGTCCCTTTTTTCGAAGCAGTCTTCAGTGCTTCATTAATCTCTTTAACATTACTTCCCTGCGCATCAAAATTTTCACGGATTCCTGCTTCTTTTAAAAGTTCATGAACCCATAAATCAGTATTTACTTCTTTTTTTGCCATTATTCATCTCTTTTCATTACTAAATTTCCCACTCACTCTTCAGCAAGCCATATATCAGACTGTCACAGCGGTTGCCTTGGGCATCCTTGCGGTCTCTTATGCGGGCTTCTAAGATGAAGCCAAGTTTCTCTGCAACTCGTTGACTTTGTACATTGTAGTCAAAACAAATCAGTTCAATCTTGTGAAGACCAAGTTCATTAAAACCTAGTTCAATCAAGGCACGTGCCGCTTCTGGAACATAGCCTCGTCCCCAATAGTCTGGATGCAAGGTATAGCCGATTTCTAAGACATCGTCTTCGTGGCGGTGGTTGAAATCAACAGAGCCGATGATAGTATCGGTCCCTTTAACCACTATGCCGTAACCAGCTGGGAAATTGTCCTTTTCATTGCGCTCGGGAAGAATGTGCTCCAGATAATAAATCTCATCTTCTAAGGTCTTGACGGGCGGAAAGCCTGCTGGGTAGGAAACTTCTGCCCTACTGGCATAGTCAAAGATATCAACAACATCAGCCACTGTTCGGACTCGTAAGATGAGGCGCTCTGTTTCAATTCGTTCAGGTAATGTTGCTCTTGCCATCCTTCTTCCTCGCTTTCTTGATGAAGTTCCCCATAGGGTCGACACGATCATCTAAATAACGATAAACGCGCTGGTGGCCGTCTCCCATAAAGTAAGTTGGAGTAAAACGGTCATTTTTTAAATGCCCCTTGTCATCTAGCAAATCAGAATCAGCAAGTCGCTCGAAAATCTTGGCAAAGATATGGCAGATGCCGTCTTTCTCGATAATCCTATCTACCTGACAGTCCAATACGACTGGACAGGCCTTTAAAATCGGTGCCTGAGTCTGTTCAGAAATCTCATAGTCTAGCCCCAAGTGTCCCAACTTTTCTCGATGGCTAATAAAACCAGCCTGCTCCATTTCGAGCATGAGGTTTTCATCAGGTATGTTCACCGTGAACCGTTGATATTGCTTGATTTGCTCAGCCGCATTTTCCTCAGCACCAACACCTATGACTAGCCAATCTCCCAAGCTATAAGAGGAGCTACAGGTCGTAATATTGTGCCCAAAATTCTGATCCTGATACCCCAAAATGAAGATAGGAAAGCCATAGTAGAGTTTACTTGTTTTAAAAGATTGCTTCATAACAACCTCCTTTGACTAAGACGCAAAAAAAGAAAAGCCCTGCCATCTACATGACAGGGACGAATGTGTTTATCCGCGGTACCACCCAATTTCGGGCAGTTGCCCGCAACTCTCGTCTTTAAAACAAAAAGACACTTTTATTTCAATTTTTCATCCATTAGCAACCAGTTTCGACACATTTGTGGACTTCTCAACACCGCCACTTTCTGTAAAATGTGGGACTCAAAACACCTCTAATGGCTTTATTTTAACAAGTTTTTGACGGAAATGCAAGGGGCAAGAAAGATTACTTGAACTTGATGCCGTTTTCTTTTAATTTCTTGATGGTAGCTGGACCGATTCCTTTTAAGGCAAGGAGTTCTTTTTCTGTCCAATTTTTGAAATCAGTAGTAGACTTGATTCCTTCATCGTAGAAAGTCTTGGCACGGTCGACTGAAAGTCCACCTAGGTTGGCTGCGAATTCTTCTACAGAGCTTGTAACTTTTTGAGCTTGCTCTTTAGTTGCTTCTACTGCTTGTTCCACTTTTTTAGAGACAACTTTCCCTGCTTCGCTAGCAGATTTTTCTGCATGTTTCACAACTTTTTTTGTTTCTTCGACAACCTTGGTCACTGTAGTCGAAAATGCACCTGAACGACGAAGGCTGTTTCGTAATTGTTTTTTCCGTTGGAGTTTCTTTGACATGATAAAATCCTTTCAATAAAAAATCCCTGTTCTGACAAGGATTTAATAAAGATATTCTATCAAGATTTTTGGAAAAAATCAAGAAAGGAAACGAGATTGCTCCTAAAAATCTAGCCGTTTTTTCTTTCAATCTAATTTGACAATGATTCAACTTCTTGATAAAATATGCAGTAATGTGCAAGATTAATTCACGTAAAAAGCTAATAAGGAGAAGAATATAAATAATAAAAGTTACTTTGATGGTGGTCTTTTGAGCTACGTTGGATATGCTATCCTAGCCATGCTTATCATAGTTTTTACTATTGGAATCGCTACGCCTTGGGCAGTTTGTATGATGCAAAACTGGAAAGTCAAGCACACTGTCATCGATGGGCGTCGCCTCTATTTTGACGGAACAGGTTCTCAATTATTCGGGAACTGGATCAAGTGGTTCTTGCTCACCATCATCACTTTGGGCATCTATTCATTCTGGTTGCATATCAAAATGGAACAATGGATTAACAAACACACACATCACGTATAAACAGAAAAAGTGCGTTCATACGCACTTTTTGATTTGCAATGATTAATAATTCCGTTCGCCAAACAATCCCTCTGGCAAGTCATGGAATCCCTTGCCCGCCTTGAAATTTTCAAACTTACCAAGCAAGAACTGATAAGCATCCAAGCGACTTTCGTAGCGAATCATGGCATCTTTGGCACGCTCGTCTTGGTCTTCCTCGTAGACTTTTTGACTTTCCTTATGCGCCATATCGTTGATCATGATCTGGGTATTGACCCAGGCTTCAAATTCCTTCATAAATTCCTGTTCGTAACTCATTGATTCTCCTTATTCTAATCCACGGAAATAGTCCGTATCAATCTCTCGGTAAGGTTGGATATCCTGAACATACTCCAACACTCCTTGGAATTCTCCATCTTCATCGCGTACCGCAGCATAGGTGATGTGGACAAACTTGCCTCGCGACTCCGACTTGAACCACATTTCATACTTGTCTTTTTTACCTTCACGAAGACCTTTCATAACGGCCTTCACCTTGTCTAGGTACTTAGGCGGATGGCAGAGTTCTACATTACGCCCGACTTGGGACGGCGTCCGTTTGAAAATCATCTCATCAGCTGGCGCATTGTCATTGTAATACTGGAAAATGTCGTCTTTATTGACAAAGGTAATCTCCATAGGGAGGTGATTGAGGATGAGGTTGGCCTGCTCGACTGAGAGATAGCCATTGCCAAAAGCCTGTTGGCTATGGCGGTCCAGCACTGCTTCCTTTTCCTTAGGGGTAAAGGTAATGGTGAACTGGCCTTCTGGTGTATCGATAACTTGCTGAACTTGACCTTCTGCCGTGTCTAGTTGCACGGGCTCCTCTGCACTCTTTTCCTCAACAAAGCTCTGTCGCTCAGGCACCCATTTCTCTGACGGACGGATGATGGAATAGCCGTAGGCATCGCTCTCCTCCGCAATCTGAATCCAGTCATCCTGGGTGAAAGACTCAAGGAGAATCATGAGGAGGATGGACTCTTCCTTGAAAATCATACTTTCAAACTCTGTCGCAAAAGCTTCGAAAGTTTCCTTTACACTGCTAATCGACACTTCTGGTAGTGACTTGGCTGTCGCTAGAGCTGTCTGAAAGAGTTCCCTGATCTGATCATCCACTCCCCACATAACTTTTGGAGGTGAATCGTGACCATAACGCTCCATGATGGGGAAAAAGAGCTCTTCCTTGCGCTGGTAGTGGACATCAAATTGCCCCAAAAGCCCCATTTGACGAACCAAACCCTTGCGCATCTCCGCCAGCATTTCCTCGTCTTCCATAGACTCATAGGTATCTAACAATCTCCGAATGCGAATCAAGGCAGCGCGGAGAGCCAGATTTTCATCCTTGAAGACGCGAACTGGGTGACCAGGATGCTCGGTATCCTCCACTTCGACGCCCTTAATAGCGTTTTTAAAAAGATTGGCATGGACATCACAGAGCTCCATAACATCTTCAAAGGTGACACCTGAGTCTGAGTTCATCAGCTCGTGTTCCATGAGGGAAATCTCAATAGCTGAGACACCCGTAAAGGTCGCATCAAAACGCTCCTGAACTGACTCAGGAGAGGCACCATTATGCAATTCTAACAAAATATCCCGTAGGATATGAATCCGTTCATCTGCCATTAGTCTAATCCAATCACTTCATAGCCGTTCGCTTCTAGCGTGCGGACAATCTTGTCCATAGGAGTTCCTTCAAGTTTAGAACCCTGTTTGAGCGATACTTTGCGCCCGACAGTGTTGCGCATCAAAGGGTTAGCAAGCGGTTTAAAACCAAGCTCCACTAGGATTTCCAAGACTTCTGGATGCTTGTCCACCACTTCTGCAACGGGAATTGACACATCGATGATATTGTCCATGACGACCTCCATGTATGTTCTAATACTCTTCGAAAATCTCTTCAAACCACGTCAGCGTCGCCTTACCGTACTCAAGTACAGCCTGCGGCTAGCTTCCTAGTTTGCTCTTTGATTTTCATTGAGTATTAGATTGCTTTACAATAAAGTGATTAAAAGATTACGACATGAGCCTAACTAAATCGATATTATTTGGTTAGGTGAATTAGTGAAGCGTTTAGGCAATTCGCCATATAGCGATTGCCGTCAAGAGACTAGGAGCTTTAGTTCCAGTCTCTTGTAACGATTTACATCTTCTCTGGCGCTTCTACCCCGAGCAAACGAAGAGCTTCTTTGAGGATGACTGCGGTTGCGTAGCTGAGGGCCAGACGACTGTCGCGCTCAGGACTTTTATCTAGGATACGTGTATGTGCATAATATTTGTTAAATGCTTGAGCCAAACTAATCGCAAATTTCGCAATGATAGAAGGTTCAAAATTATCTGCTGCACGATTGATAATACGTGGGAAGTCTTGGAGTAGTTTAATGATTTCCCAGCTTTCAGCATCATTCAGGCTGTAGTTGCCGGCTGTATCTGGTTTGAAATCGGCTTTGCGCAAGATAGATTGGATACGAGCGTAGGCGTATTGAACGTAAGGTCCAGTTTCTCCTTCAAAGGATACCATAGCTTCAAGGTCGAAGTCGTATCCATTTGTACGGTCGGTCTTAAGATCATAGAACTTGATAGCCCCAACTCCAACAGCGTGGGCAACTTGGTCTTTATTTTCTAACTCAGGATTTTTCGCTTCGATTTGGGCCTTGGCACGACTAACAGCCTCAGCGATAGTCGGTTCTAGCAAGATGACATTTCCTTTACGAGTAGAAAGTTTTTTCCCTTCTTTTGTTACCAATCCAAACGGAACATGGACAATGTCTTGGCTCCAATCATAGCCCATCTCTTGTAGTACTGCCTTGAGTTGTTTGAAGTGGGCAGATTGCTCTTGACCAACAACATAGATGGATTTTGCAAATTGGTATTCTTTTTTACGGTAAAGGGCTGCAGCCAAGTCACGTGTGATATAGAGAGTTGCACCATCAGATTTTTTGATAAGAGCTGGATGTTCAATTCCATATTTCTCAAGATTGACAACTTGGGCACCTTCTGACTCAACAAGAAGTCTTTTTTCAGCGAGAATGTCTACAACAGCATCCATCTTATCGTTGTAAAAGGCTTCCCCGTTGTAGCTGTCAAATTCGACTTGCAATTCATTGTAAAGACGGTTGAATTCCACTAAACTTTCATCACGGAACCATTGCCAGAGAGCGAGGGCTTCCTCATCTCCATTTTCCAGTTTGCGGAACCATTCGCGTGCTTCTTCATCCAAGCTAGGGTCTTTTTCAGCTTCAGCATTGATGCGAACGTAGAGTTTAAGAAGTTCATCGATTGGATGCGCTTTAACAGCTTCTTCATTTCCCCATTTCTTGTAGGCAACGATCAACATTCCAAACTGTTTACCCCAGTCTCCCAGATGGTTGACCTTGACCGTTTGATAGCCGATCTTTTGGAAAATATGTGACAAGCTATCCCCGATAACGGTTGAACGCAAGTGCCCAATAGAGAATGGTTTTGCGATGTTCGGACTAGACATATCGATAACGACATTTTCTTGCTTGCCAATGGTTTGGTCGGCATAGTGCTCTTTTTCAGTGATAACATTCTGCAATACTTGAGCCGAAATAGCGCTTTTATCAAGGAAAAAGTTGACGTAAGGTCCTGTAGCAACAACCTTCTCAAAGGATTGACTATTGATTTTTTCAGCAATATCTGCTGCGATCATTTGCGGAGCTTTACGCTCGACCTTTGCTAGAGAAAAGGCGGGGAAGGCGATGTCTCCCATTTCTGAGTTTTTAGGTGTTTCCAGTAAATTTAAAATAGCCTCTTGGTCCAGGCTATCAATGATGCTAGCCAACTCGCTAGCAATCAATTCTTTTGTATTCATAAGGGCTCCTTTTTGGACTTTTCTACTATTTTATCACAATTTACTACATTTTTTGAGAAAGAAAAGAATTTTTTTGAATTATCTATTTTTTTTGGTATAATGTAGTTATAAAATAAATGTAAAATTTGTTATAAATATTCACTTAAGAGGATAATATGAGAAAAAGAGAACGGCATCAATTGATTAAAAAGATGATCACCGAAGAAAAACTTGGGACACAAAAAGAGATTCAAGATCGTTTAGAAGCTCGTAATGTTTATGTGACACAAACGACTTTGTCGCGTGATTTGCGTGAAATCGGCTTGACCAAGGTTAAGAAAAATGATATGGTGTATTATGTACTAGCAAATGAGACAGATAAGATTGATTTAGTTGAGTTTTTGTCTCATCATTTAGAAGGAGTTGCAAGAGCTGAGTTCACCTTGGTACTTCATACCAAACTTGGGGAAGCTGCAGTCTTAGCAAACATTGTAGATGCAAACAAGGATGAATGGATTTTAGGAACGGTTGCTGGTGCTAATACCTTATTGGTTATTTGTCGAGACCAGCACGTTGCCAAGCTGATGGAAGATCGTTTGCTAGATTTGATGAAAGATAAATAAGGTCTTGGGAGTTGCTCTCAAGACTTATTTTTAGCAAGGAGAGACGGAAAATGGCAACAGAAAAGCTATCACCCGGCATGCAACAGTATGTGGATATTAAGAAACAATACCCAGATGCTTTTTTGCTTTTTCGAATGGGTGATTTTTACGAGTTGTTCTATGAAGATGCAATTAATGCAGCGCAAATTTTAGAAATTTCCTTAACGAGTCGGAATAAAAATGCAGAAAATCCGATACCCATGGCGGGTGTCCCCTATCATTCTGCCCAACAGTATATCGATGTTCTGATTGAGCAGGGCTATAAAGTTGCCATTGCAGAACAGATGGAAGATCCCAAACAAGCGGTCGGTGTTGTCAAGCGAGAGGTGGTCCAGGTCATCACACCTGGAACGGTTGTCGATAGCAGTAAGCCGGATAGTCAGAATAATTTCTTGGTTGCCTTAGATCGTGATGGCAATCAGTTTGGTCTAGCTTATATGGATCTAGTGACGGGTGACTTTTATGTGACGGGGCTATTGGATTTCGCGTTGGTTTGTGGGGAAATCCGTAACCTCAAGGCTCGAGAAGTGGTGCTGGGTTATGACTTGTCTGAGGAAGAAGAACAAATCCTCAGACGTCAGATGAATCTGGTACTTTCTTATGAAAAAGAAGGCTTTGAGGACCTTCATTTACTGGATTCACGACTGGCAGCTGTGGAGCAAGCAGCAGCTAGTAAGCTCCTCCAGTATGTTCACCGGACCCAGATGAGGGAGTTGAACCACCTCAAACCTGTTATCCGCTATGAAATCAAAGATTTCTTGCAGATGGATTATGCGACCAAGGCTAGTCTGGATTTGGTTGAGAATGCCCGTTCAGGTAAGAAGCAAGGCAGTCTTTTCTGGCTTTTAGATGAAACCAAAACGGCTATGGGTATGCGGCTCTTGCGTTCTTGGATTCATCGTCCTTTGATTGATAAGGAGCGAATCGTCCAACGTCAAGACGTGTTGCAGGTCTTTCTTGACCACTTCTTTGAGCGCAGCGATTTAACGGATAGCCTCAAGGGTGTCTATGATATCGAACGCTTGGCTAGTCGGGTTTCTTTTGGTAAGACCAATCCCAAGGATCTCTTGCAGTTAGCGACCACCTTATCCAGTGTACCACGGATTCGTGCGATTTTAGAAGGCATGGAGCAGCCTGCTCTAGCCCATCTTATCGCACAGTTAGATGCCATCCCTGAGTTGGAGAGCTTGATTAGTGCTGCCATTGCTCCTGAAGCTCCTCACGTGATTACGGAAGGTGGCATTATCTGTACGGGATTTGATGAGACCTTGGATAAATACCGTCGTGTCCTCAGAGAAGGAACTAGCTGGATTGCTGAGATTGAGGCTAAGGAGCGAGAAAACTCTGGCATCAGTACGCTTAAGATTGACTACAATAAAAAAGATGGCTACTATTTCCATGTGACCAATTCGCAACTGGGAAATGTGCCAGCCCACTTTTTCCGCAAGGCGACACTGAAAAATTCGGAACGCTTTGGTACCGAAGAATTAGCCCGTATCGAGGGGGATATGCTGGAGGCGCGTGAGAAGTCAGCCAACCTAGAATATGAAATCTTTATGCGCATCCGTGAGGAAGTCAGCAAGTACATCCAGCGTTTGCAGGCTTTAGCCCAAGGAATTGCTACAGTTGATGTCTTGCAAAGTCTGGCGGTTGTGGCTGAAACCCAGCATTTGATTCGACCTGAGTTTGGAGACGATTCACAAATTGATATCCAGAAAGGGCGCCATGCAGTCGTCGAAAAGGTCATGGGAGCTCAGACCTATATTCCTAATACGATTCAGATGGCAGAAGATACCAGCATTCAATTGATTACAGGGCCCAACATGAGTGGGAAGTCTACCTATATGCGGCAGCTAGCCATAACTGCGGTTATGGCTCAGCTGGGTTCTTATGTGCCGGCAGAAAGCGCCCATTTGCCGATTTTTGATGCTATCTTTACCCGTATCGGAGCAGCCGATGACTTGGTTTCAGGTCAATCAACCTTCATGGTAGAAATGATGGAGGCTAACAATGCCATTTCGCATGCGACCAAGAATTCCTTGATTCTCTTTGATGAATTGGGACGTGGAACTGCAACTTATGATGGGATGGCTCTTGCCCAATCCATCATCGAATACATCCATGAGTATATCGGAGCCAAAACCCTCTTTGCGACTCACTATCATGAGTTGACCAGTCTGGGGTCTAGCCTGGAACACTTGGTCAATGTTCACGTGGCAACCTTAGAACAGGATGGACAAGTCACCTTCCTTCACAAGATTGAACCAGGTCCAGCTGACAAATCCTACGGTATCCATGTTGCTAAGATTGCTGGTTTACCAGCAGAACTTTTAGCAAGGGCGGATAAGATATTAACTCAACTGGAGAGTCAAGGGACGGAAAGTCCTGCTCCCATGAGACAAACAAGTGCTGTTACAGGGCAGATGTCACTCTTTGATACCCCTGAAGAGCATCCTATTCTAGCAGAATTAGCTAAACTGGATGTGTACAATATGACACCTATGCAGGCTATGAATGTCTTAGTTGAGCTTAAACAAAAATTATAAAAAGGACCCCACTCATGTGTTTGTGAGTGGGATTTTTCTCTATTACTTTTTATGAGCCAAGAGTTGATTGATGTGGTCTACTTTTTTAGCTTCTCTTTTATAGAGAATAACCCAGATGATAAGGTAGACGATTGCAAACTCTGGAATGAGCTGGAGATAGAAGGTCCAGTGGAAGGGGAACCAACCAGCCAGAGTCGCTAGTGGGACAAAGCCAGCCAGCATGAGGAAGAAATGGGAAAGTGTTGCACGGAGCAAGCTCCAGTCACGGCTGAATAAACGACCACCAAAGCTAAAGAGAACGCCGATAGCTGACCAGATGATCATGCAGTAGAGCAAGACTAGAGCACCGTGAACCTGATGTTGCACCATCACTTGGCCGATCAGAGACTCGGGGCTCAGTGGGGCATAGGTATTTGGTGCATAAATGAGTGAAAAGAGGATAGAGAGGATGAGGCCGATGAGTACACCAGCGGCTGCATCGTGAAAGATTTGTTTTTTCATAGTTCTAATTTCTCCTTGATGGTTTTTAGGTAACGGCGTGAAGAGTAGGTGAAGCTTTCGTTTTTGAGAAAGATTTCGATCAGGCCGTTGGGGGTTAGTTTGAGATGAGAGATAGAGTCGATATTGACGATTTCAGATTGGGAAATTTGGATAAAAGTTGTCGGTAAGATTTCAAGAACTTGATAGAGTCGTAAATCAATGCTGTAGGTCTGAGATGCAGTTTCTGCTAGAACCTTTCGATTCTCGATATAGAAGCGTTGTATCTTACAAATCTTAACTAGATAGACCTGATCTTCAAACTTTCCTTTGATTGTTTCTTTTTGGTCAAGATTTTCAGCAAATTCGATGACTTTCTGGACTTTTTCGGTCGGCTGAGGAGTTTGGACAATCAGCTTTTCCTCCTCATAAGTCTCCTTAATCTGTAGTTCTACTTTCATAAATTTCCCTCCTTTTCAGTTATACAAGGTTGTGATCACTTCTTGTACACCTTTATTAAACACTATTTTACGGCCCGTGGCAAGAGCTTTTGCTTATGTGGAGGGATTTGGAGTCTATGTGGTATTTGCTTTTTCTGGTAACATCTGAAATATGGTATAATAGCACTAATGGATTTCTAGGAAAATAGATACAGAAAGGGGCTGAAAGATGTCTCATATTATTGAATTGCCAGAGGTGCTGGCAAACCAGATCGCGGCAGGAGAAGTGATTGAACGTCCTGCCAGTGTAGTCAAAGAGTTGGTAGAAAATGCCATTGACGCGGGTTCTAGCCAGATTATCATTGAGATTGAGGAATCAGGTCTCAAGAAGATTCAAATCACAGATAACGGTCATGGAATTGCCCACGATGAGGTGGAGTTGGCCTTGCGTCGCCATGCGACCAGCAAGATAAAAAATCAAGCAGACCTCTTTCGGATTCGGACGCTTGGTTTTCGTGGTGAAGCCCTGCCCTCTATCGCTTCTGTCAGTGTCTTGACTTTGTTGACAGCGGTGGATGGTGCGAGTCATGGGACCAAGCTCGTCGCGCGTGGGGGAGAAGTAGAAGAAATCATCCCAGCGACTAGTCCTGTAGGAACCAAGGTTTGTGTGGAGGACCTCTTTTTCAACACACCTGCCCGCCTCAAGTATATGAAGAGCCAGCAGGCGGAGTTGTCTCATATCATTGATATTGTCAACCGTCTGGGCTTGGCCCATCCTGAGATTTCTTTTAGCTTGATTAGTGATGGCAAGGAAATGACACGGACAGCAGGGACTGGCCAACTGCGACAAGCTATCGCAGGGATTTACGGTTTGGTGAGTGCTAAGAAGATGATTGAAATTGAGAATTCGGATCTAGACTTTGAAATTTCAGGATTTGTGTCTTTGCCTGAGTTAACCCGAGCTAACCGCAACTATATCAGCCTCTTTATCAATGGCCGTTATATCAAGAACTTCTTGCTCAATCGCGCTATCCTTGACGGTTACGGAAGCAAACTCATGGTAGGGCGCTTTCCACTGGCTGTCATTCACATCCATATCGATCCTTATCTGGCTGATGTCAATGTGCATCCAACCAAACAAGAAGTGCGAATTTCTAAGGAAAAAGAACTGATGGCGCTTGTCTCAGAAGCTATTTCAAATAGTCTCAAGGAACAAGCCTTGATACCTGATGCTTTAGAAAATCTTGCCAAGTCGACCGTGCGCAATCGTCAAAAGGTAGAACAGACCATTCTCCCACTCAAAGAAAATACGCTCTACTATGAAAAAATAGAACTCTCAAGACCTTGTCAAGCTGAGGTGGCTGACCATCAGGTTGAATTAATTGAGGAAGGTAGGGACCTAACCCTGTTTACCAAGGAAACCTTGGACCAGCTAACCAAGCCCGCAAAACTGCATTTTGCAGAGAGAAAGTCTGCTAATTACGACCAACTAGACCACCCAGAGTTAGATCTTGCTAGTCTCGATAAGGCTTATGACAAGCTGGAGCGAGAAGAATCATCCAGCTTCCCAGAGTTAGAATTTTTCGGACAAATGCATGGCACTTATCTTTTTGCTCAGGGACGAGATGGACTCTACATCATAGACCAGCACGCGGCGCAGGAACGAGTTAAGTACGAGGAATACCGTGAAAGCATCGGCAATGTTGACCAGAGTCAGCAACAACTCCTAGTGCCCTACATCTTTGAATTCCCAGCGGATGATGCCCTTCGTCTCAAGGAAAGAATGCCTCTTTTGGAGGAAGTGGGTGTCTTTCTAGCAGAGTACGGAGAAAATCAATTTATCCTACGTGAACATCCTATTTGGATGGCAGAAGAGGAAATCGAATCTGGTATCTATGAGATGTGCGACATGCTCCTCTTAACTAAGGAAGTTTCTATCAAGAAATACCGAGCAGAGCTGGCTATCATGATGTCCTGCAAGCGGTCTATCAAGGCCAACCATCGTATCGATGACCATTCAGCTAGACAACTCCTTTATCAGCTCTCTCAATGCAACAACCCATATAACTGTCCTCATGGACGTCCCGTTTTGGTGCATTTCACCAAGTCAGACATGGAAAAGATGTTCCGACGCATTCAGGAAAATCATACCAGCCTACGAGAGTTGGGGAAATATTAAGAACACAAAAAGCCTTTGTTCCTTTTGAACAAGGCTTTTTAGTTTTTCTAAGGTGGGAACTTTGATTGGACTTGGGCAAGTTGACATGAGATTTACATTTGCTTGACAAGACCAGTCCTATAAAAAGTGTTGTGAAAACTGAATTAGATAATTCAAGATTTTGTAGAGTCGTCTTGGTTTGAAGGATTCTCAAGACCAATTACCTTATCAAGATAACGTTGTTTGGTTTTGAGAGCCTTATTGATAGCAACTGCAGAAGCGATTAAGAGAACGAAGGTCAGCCAGATCCAAGCGGTGAATTCGGCTGGGAAACTAGAACCGGCTAAAAAGAGATAGATAGCCAGAGCCAATACGAAAACATAAATCACTTGCCAGATACTAAAGGATTTAACCTCTTTATAGTATTTGTCCTTGCCTTCTTCCAAGATCACTGCTGTGGAAGCTTTTTCAGAGTTTTCATCTAGTAGTAGATAGTCAGTTGTCACTTGGAAAATCTTGCTTAATTCAATGATTTTTTCGATTTCTGGAAGAACTTGACCAGACTCCCACTTGGAGATACTTTGCCGAGAAACATTGATTTGTTCTGCTAGCTTTTCCTGGGACCAACCTTTTTCCTTTCTGAGCTCAAATAGTTTTTCTGCGAGTTTCATCATTCTACCCTCCTTTTTCTACCTCTATCCTAACAATTTTTACTTATAATGAGAATACAATCTCCTGTACTATTTGTCAACCAGAGGTTGCACCTTTTGTTGCAGTCTGTCTTGGGGAAATATGGTATACTAGATAGGCAAAATAATGGAGAAAAATTATGTACGAATATTTAAAAGGAATCATTACCAAAATCACTGCTAAATACATCGTCCTTGAGGCAAATGGTATCGGCTATATCCTGCATGTGGCCAATCCCTATGCTTACTCAGGTCAGGTTAATCAAGAGACCCAAATTTATGTGCAGCAAGTTGTCCGTGAGGATGCTCATCTGCTCTATGGTTTTCGTTCAGAAGATGAGAAGAAGCTCTTTCTCAGTCTGATTTCGGTTTCTGGGATTGGACCTGTATCAGCTCTTGCTATTATTGCTGCTGATGACAATGTTGGCTTGGTTCAAGCCATCGAAAGCAAGAACATCACCTACTTGACCAAGTTTCCTAAAATTGGCAAGAAAATAGCCCAGCAGATGGTGCTGGACTTGGAAGGCAAGGTAGTTGTGGCTAGTGATGACCTTCCTGCTAAGGTGGCAGTGCAAGCAAGCATTGAAAACCAAGAACTGGAAGAAGCCATGGAAGCCATGTTGGCACTGGGCTACAAGGCGACCGAGCTTAAGAAAATCAAGAAATTCTTTGAAGGGACGACGGATACAGCAGAGAACTATATCAAGTCGGCCCTTAAAATGTTGGTGAAATAGGAGAATAATATGACAAAACGCTGTTCGTGGGTTAAGATGACCAATCCGCTCTACATCGCCTACCACGACCAGGAGTGGGGGCAGCCCCTCCATGATGACCAAGCATTGTTTGAGTTGTTGTGTATGGAAACCTATCAGGCAGGCCTGTCTTGGGAAACGGTACTAAACAAACGCCAGGCTTTCCGAGAAGCATTTCATGGCTATCAAATTCATGCAGTCGCAGAGATGACCGATACCGAATTGGAAGCCTTACTGGAGAATCCAGCTATCATTCGAAATCGGGCCAAGATTTTTGCTACGCGTGCCAACGCCCAAGCATTTTTACAAGTTCAGGAAGCATATGGCTCTTTTGACGCTTATCTCTGGTCCTTTGTTGAGGGGAAAACGATCGTGAATGATGTTCCTGACTATCACCTAGCACCTGCTAAAACAGCCTTGTCTGAAAAATTAGCTAAAGATCTAAAAAAACAAGGCTTCAAGTTCACAGGTCCCGTTGCAGTCTTGTCATTTCTACAAGCTGCAGGTTTGATTGACGACCACGAGAATGATTGTGAGTGGAAAAGCGGAAATAAGTGAGTGCAGGCGTCTAATTATCTGAGAATATAGAAAAAGCTGAGATGAGTTTCTCAGCTTTTTGATTATATGCTAGTAACTTTTATAGTGCAGTAAGAAATGTCAGTCCACCTAAGACAACGCCAGCTGAGTTTGGAATAATTAGTATCCAATCCTTCTTAGGTTCTTTTGTCCACCCGTAAATAACCCAAATTAAACAAGATACTGCTGCGGATAAAGGCTGGAATGGTTGAGCTTTGTTGCCTTGCAAATTGGCAAAAATTTGTGGGATGTAGGCGATAAATACAACAATCCCGATAAAGGCTCCAATTGAACCGACAATTTGATTTATTTTTTGTTTAGTCATATACACCTCCTTCAAAAAGATATCATAGAAATAAGCAAAATGCAATAAATTCAGACACAAATTGTAACGAAAATCAATACCAAAGCACAAAAATGGAGAAATTGTTTATTTTTTGTTATAGTCAAAGCGAATGACTTGCTCTTTTGCATCCACATAAGCATGGACGCCAAAGGGCACAATGGCTCTTGGAGTTGCGTGACCGACATTCAGATTATAGACAATCGGGATATTGCTATCAATGGTGTCCATTAAAGCCTCTTTATAGTCGTCATAGAAGGTTTCATCCATAGGTTTTCCAACCAAGAGTCCACTGATGACCTCAAATACCCCAGTTTCTTTTAAAGCCTGCAACATCTTTTTGAAATCATCAGGTTTAGGTTTTTCTTCGCTTGTTTCTAGTAAGAGAATTTTTCCTTTCCAGTCGGATAAGTCAGGGAAGAGTTTGTACTTTTGGCAGAGTTCTCTACTGTCTGCATATCGAGAATTGTCAAAGATATCATAGAGGGACTCAAGACAACCACCGAGGATTTCTCCCTCAAACTGAGCATTTCCTTGTAACAAATCAAAACCTGTATTTACATGGCTGATACGAGCTGTTCCCAGAGCATTGGGACTAAAGTCAGTCCGTTCCTCATACCAAAGGTCGCTAGGGCGGATTTCTGAGATTCTTCCCGTCTCGATTAATTCTTTAAAGTAGTGGAGGCTATATGGCAACATTTCTTTGTCTAACTCACAAATGTCTGCTAGAAATGATTGGCCATAAAAAGTCTTGATTCCTAGTTTATGCAACATGAGATGGTTCATGGTCGTATCCGAGAAACCGAGAAAAATCTTTGGTTTGATAACCTTTTGTAGTTGGTCATTTTCAAAAAGAAAAGGTAGCAAACGATAGGTATCATCACCACCAATGGCGCATAGGATCATGTCGATGCTATCGTCCGAAAAGGCCTTCATCAAATCCTCTGCACGTGCCTCCGGATGGTCCTTGATAAAGTCTAACCCTTTTAGCGAATGGGGCAAAAAGATAGGATTGAGTCCTAGATCCCTGAGACGTTGGAGACCCAAATCGACTTCGTGTTTGACAAAATCCTCTCCGATAACACCGCTAGACAAACTAACAATACCAATAGTAGAAATCATATCTCATCCTCCTAGAAATAGATTGAGCCTATTTTATCACAAAAGATGAGAGAAAACTACAAGAATGAGACTCAGAAGTTCTATTGAATCTCAAGAAAGCAAGTGAAAAGCAACCGCCTGTGCAGTTGCTTTTCGTTTTTCTAATCTCTAATCTCACTAGATATGAGTTACTTGGTCAACTCTTGATTATAGGAGAGAGCTAAATCAATCCAGTAAGGAAGTTCTTTTTGACCTTCAATATCTAGGTCTATATAGCCATGATAAGGTCGCCCTCTCATCAATGTAGTATGAGCTCCTGTTCGGGGTAGAACTTGCTTTTCTATTTCTTTGCCAATTCTGACCATAACCAGTTCGTCCTTTCTGGAACTGACTGTAAGGACCATTTTCCCACGAATCATAAAGGCAAGGCCACCAAACAGTTTCTTTTCTTCTAGCTCTTCTTCGAAAATTTGGGGAGGAAGTTTGAGTGCTAGAATTTTTCGAATCTGCTGAGCTAAAGATTGACTATATGCCATAGCTTTTCACTTCTCTTAATAACGTGATGGGCCTGCGCTTGCGCTTCGGATATTGAAACGTTTCTTGAGATAGAAGCGAAGGGCGAGAAGGGCTGCTCCTAGGACAGCCAAAGGCAATGGAGCAAGGACTGGATTGAGGTTGGCTGGTAGGAAGCTTGTTGCAAAGAAGACAACCAACCAAAGAAGCATAGCAGCGAGGATGACGAGGATTGATTTCCAGAAAGGAGGGCGCTGGCTACGATCTGTGTCTGGTCCATAGTACTGGTAGACAAAGTAGTACATCAAGTAGAAGGCAAGTCCTCCTACAAGTCCAACCAACAAGAGGGTAATCACCCCATAGCCAATAGCCTGATCTGTAGAGAAGAAGGTAGTCAGAGCGCTAACCAATGCAAAGAGACTGGTGATAAAAAGGGCTGAGTCCATAATCATGAGTTTTGGATCGTCATTTTCTTTTGGATGCTCTTTTTCGTATTGCTCCTTGACAGTGAAGCTATGAGCCCAGTGGGTTGGAGCCCCGTAGAGGGAACGTGCAGTCGTCCCCTTGGCTTGCTCTTCAAGGATTTTAGGAATGACTTCCTCAAAGACAGCCTTGATTTCAGCGTCTGTTTTACCATCTTTAATAAATTGTTGGGTAGCGATGTGGATAAACTCTTGGTTTTTCTTAGTTAATTTTTGTAAATCAATCTGAGACATAGGGATTCCTCTTAGAACCATTTTTTATGGATGAGATAGAGAGTGAGCGAAACACTCATAGCAAAGGCGATAAAGACGATTAACCAGAAGGCATGAGGCTCACCGTTTAGAGGGATTTCATTATCCTTAAAGTTCATCCCGTAGGCTGAGAAGATCATGGTTGGGACAGACATAACGATGGTCACGAGAGCCAGGGTCTTCATGATGTTGTTCTGGTTGTTGGAAATGATAGAGGCAAAGGTCTCTGTCATAGAGTGAAGGACATTTCCATAGATATCTGCCATCTCGATGGCCTGTTGGGTTTCAATCAGAGTGTCTTCGAGTAGGTCTTCGTCTTCTAGGTATTTCTTGATATTGCTAGTTGCGCTAGTCAATTTCTTAATCACGCGCTCGTTCGTCTTCAGTGAGGCCTTGAAATAGACGATGGTCTTTTCCAATTCCATGAGCTCAATCAGCTCTTCGTTTCGAGTGGATTTGTGAAGTTGACTTTCGATTTGTTCG
>CAUUXT010000003.1:0-22206 GCA_963549015.1 uncultured Streptococcus sp. | reverse complement strand
ACGGATTCTGTTTTTGCATCAGGTGTCATGGGACAAGGCCTAGTCATTGAACCAAGCCAAGGTGAGTTAACTTCTCCAGTCAATGGGACAGTGACGGTTCTTTTTCCTACCAAGCATGCCATCGGTATTGTCTCTGATGAAGGGGTAGAATTGCTCATCCACATCGGTATGGATACAGTAGGGCTTGATGGCAAAGGTTTTGAAAGTCTTGTAGCCCAAGGAGACCACGTCACAGTTGGTCAGAAATTGATTCGTTTTGATATGGATGTCATTAAGGCTGCAGGTCTCGTAACAGAAACTCCAGTTATCATTACTAACCAAGATGCTTATACAGCGACTATCACTGGAACTTATCCAACAACTATCCAAGCTGGGGAAGCTCTCATGGCCGCTACACGAATCTAATCGAAATAGTACAAACAGGGAAGGAACACAGGTTCCTCCCTTTTATCAGAAAAGGAGAAACAGATGGCACTTGATAAAAGAAAAGTAGTCTATCAAATCTATCCAAAATCATATAAAGACACCACTGGAAATGGCATAGGGGATTTCCGTGGGATTATCGAAAAAATTCCCTATCTAGCCAAACTGGGCGTGGATATGGTCTGGCTCAATCCATTCTATCCAAGCCCCCAACGGGATAATGGTTACGATATTTCAGATTATGTGGCAGTGGATCCTCTTTTTGGTGATATGGCTGATTTTGAGGAGATGGTGCGTGTCGGTAAGGAGCACAAGATTGACTTTATGCTGGACATGGTGCTCAATCATTGTTCGACAGAACACGAATGGTTTCAGAAAGCCCTAGCTGGCGACCAGTACTACCAAGACTTTTTTTTCATCCAAGACCTACCAACAGACTGGATTTCTAAGTTTGGCGGCTCTGCTTGGGCGCCTTTCGGGAATACAGGGAAATATTACCTCCACCTCTTTGATGAGACCCAGGCTGACCTTAACTGGCGAAATCCCAATGTCCGCAAGGAGCTTTTTAAGGTTGTTAATTTCTGGCGAGACAAGGGAGTCAAAGGTTTCCGATTTGATGTGATCAATTTGATTGGCAAGGATGAGGTCTTAGTGGACTGTCCTAAAAATGAAGGAAAGCCAGCTTACACAGACAAGCCCATCGTTCATGACTATTTGCGCATGATGAACCAAGCCACTTTTGGATCAGACGATAGCTTTATGACAGTTGGGGAAATGTCCTCTACAACCATGGAAAACTGTGTCCTCTATTCTTCGCCTGACCGTCAGGAATTATCCATGACCTTTAATTTCCATCATCTCAAGGTGGACTACAAGGACGGGCAGAAGTGGACCTTGGCTCCCTTTTATTTTGAAGAGTTGAAAAGTCTTTATCATAGCTGGGGCAAGGAAATGAGTGACAAAAACGGCTGGAGCGCCCTCTTCTGGAATAATCACGACCAACCACGTGCCTTGAATCGTTTTGTTGATATTCAACATTTCCGCAATGAAGGGGCGACCATGCTGGCTGCCAGCATTCACCTGTCACGTGGGACACCTTATATCTACATGGGTGAGGAAATCGGAATGGTTGACCCAGACTATGATTCCATGGCTGACTATGTGGATGTCGAGTCCATCAATGCTTATCAGATGCTCTTAAAAGAAGGGAAAAGTGAGCAAGAAGCCTTCCAGATTATTCAGGCCAAGTCACGAGATAATTCACGCATTCCCATGCAGTGGGATGCTTCAGAAAATGCAGGATTTTCAACAGGCACTCCATGGTTGAAAGCTGGTAAATCCTATAAAGATATCAACGTAGAAAATGAAATCCAAGGCCCAATTTTCATCTTCTACCAAGACTTGATTCGACTTCGTAAGGAAATGCCGATTATTTCAGAAGGAAGCTACAAACCAGCCTTTGAAGATAGTAAGCAAGTCTATGCCTTTGAACGTCAGTATGAGGATGAAAAGTTACTGGTCCTCAATAACTTTTATGCCACAGAAGTAGAAATTGAGCTATCAGCAGCCTACCAAAATGGACAGATTCTGATTTCAAACTATGAAGATGTAGAAGTGTCTGAAAAAATTCTGCTCAAACCTTATCAAACACTGGCTATTTATGTAAAATAGTACTCTTCACTCTTCGAAAATCTCTTCAAACCGCGTCAGCTCTATCAGTAACCTCAAAACAGTGTTTTGAGCAACCTGCGGCTAGCTTCCTAGTTTGCTCTTTGATTTTTATTGAGCATAAACGCAGCAAGGAGCTCTCTTTCATCGAAATGAGGAGCTCCTTTTTTGTCGCCTATTGCCCTTTTTGAAAGCGTAAAACAAACTAGTCAGGAAAGTCACTTTATGGTATAATATAGAAGACTCAAAAAGAAACAGGAGAAAAAGAATGGACTTACTTTTAGCAATTATCTTGATTGTGCTAGCTTTTCTAGGAGGAGCTCTTGGAGGGATGTACTTGGTTCGTAAGCAAATCGAAAAAGAATTTGCGGACAACCCACGTTTGAACGCTGAGGCAGTTCGTGCTCTCTTGAGTGCAAATGGTCAAAAGCCAAGCGAAGCCAAGGTACAACAAGTTTACCACCAAATTATCCGCCAACAAAAAGCAGCCCTTGCTAACAATAAAAAGAAATAAATAGGAAAAGTCTGGGATGAAAGTTCCAGACTTCTCACTATGTTCAATAGTTCTAAAGGATAAGACTTTTTCCTTGCATTCTATTGATATTTGATTATGATTAAAAGAGAGGCAGTTGCCATTCTATCAAGCTGTCTATCCGTTCATTTAGAACAAGTAATCATGATGAACTATCAATCAGAAAAAAGACTAGAAAGAAGACTATATGGATAATCGACCAATTGGTTTTTTGGATTCGGGTGTCGGGGGCTTGACCGTTGTTCGTGAGCTCATGCGCCAGCTTCCCCATGAAGAAATCGTCTATATTGGAGATTCAGCACGGGCGCCCTATGGTCCCCGTCCTGCTGAGCAAATTCGTGAATATACTTGGCAGTTGGTCGACTTTCTCTTGACCAAGGATGTCAAGATGATTGTCATTGCTTGTAATACTGCGACTGCCGTCGTCTGGGAAGAAATCAAGGCGAAACTAGATATCCCTGTCCTAGGGGTGATTTTGCCAGGAGCTTCGGCAGCCATCAAGTCCAGTCAAGGTGGGAAAATTGGGGTGATTGGAACTCCCATGACGGTCCAATCAGACATCTACCGTCAGAAAATCCATGATCTGGATCCGGATTTACAGGTGGAGAGTTTGGCCTGTCCCAAGTTTGCGCCCTTGGTCGAATCTGGTGCCCTGTCAACCAGTGTAACAAAGAAAGTGGTCTATGAAACCCTGCGTCCCTTGGTTGGAAAGGTGGATAGCCTGATTTTGGGTTGTACCCATTATCCACTCCTTCGCCCTATCATCCAAAATGTCATGGGACCTAAGGTTCAGCTCATCGATAGTGGGGCAGAGTGTGTGCGGGATATCTCGGTTTTGCTTAACTATTTTGAAATCAATCGTAGCCGAGATGCGGGGCCTCTTCAACATCGTTTTTACACAACAGCCAATAGCCAAAGTTTTGCCCAAATAGGAGCAGAATGGCTAGAGAAAGAGATTCATGTGGAGCATGTAACTTTATGACAAACAAAATTTATGAATACAAGGATGACCAGGACTGGTATGTCGGTGCCTGGGATGTCTATGGAGGTATCTATAGCCTTATCAAAGATCCTCTCGAGCTTGATTTTATGGATTTGGCGCGGATTTTTCGTGACGAAGAAAATGGCTTTCCGATTACGATAACGGTGATGCGCTGGTCTTCTAACTTTCGTCTGCTCTCCTTTATCGTTGAGATTTTAAATGCCGAAGCAGGCCGTAATCTAGAAGTCATCCAACGTCAGGGAGCTCTGCTTTTGGTTGAAAATGGGCAACTTTTGCATGTAGAATTGCCTAAAGAAGGTGTAAATGTCGAGGCCTTTTTTGAAACAAACAAGGTCAGAGAAACCTTGTTGATTGCGACTCGTAACGAGGGTAAGGCCAAGGAATTTCGTGCCATCTTTGATAAACTCGGCTACGATGTAGAAAATCTCAATGACTATCCAGATCTGCCTGAAGTAGCTGAAACAGGTATGACCTTTGAAGAAAATGCCCGCCTCAAGGCAGAAACCATTTCCCAATTAACAGGCAAGATGGTTTTGGCAGATGACTCAGGTCTCAAAGTCGATGTTCTCGGTGGTTTGCCAGGAGTCTGGTCAGCTCGTTTTGCAGGTGTGGGAGCGACTGATCGTGAAAATAATGCCAAGCTCTTGCACGAATTGGCCATGGTCTTTGATCTCAAGGACCGTTCGGCTCAGTTCCATACGACCCTAGTCGTAGCTAGTCCAGGTAAGGAAAGCTTGGTTGTCGAATCTGACTGGCCGGGCTACATTAACTTTGAACCAAAGGGTGAAAATGGTTTTGGCTATGATCCCCTCTTCCTTGTAGGAGAGACAGGAAAGTCAGCAGCTGAATTAACCCTTGAAGAAAAAAATAGCCAATCTCACCGCGCCTTAGCCGTTAAGAAACTTTTGGAGGTATTTCCATCATGGCAAAGCAAACCATCATTGTAATGAGTGATTCCCACGGAGATAGCTTGATTGTGGAAGAAATCCGTGACCGCTATCTGGGTAAAGTTGATGCCATTTTTCACGATGGTGACTCAGAACTCCGTCCAGACTCTCCGCTCTGGGAAGGCATCCATGTCGTCAAAGGCAACATGGACTTTTATGCTGGCTACCCAGAACGTTTGGTGACTCAACTTGGTCCGATCAAGATCATCCAGACTCACGGACATTTATTTGACATCAATTTCAACTTTCAAAAGTTGGACTACTGGGCTCAGGAAGAAGATGCCGATATCTGTCTCTATGGTCACTTGCATGTGCCAAATGCTTGGATGGAAGGAAAGACTCTTTTTCTAAATCCAGGCTCCATCAGCCAACCACGAGGAACTATCAGAGAATGTCTCTATGCCCGTGTGGAGATTGATGACAGCTATTTCAAAGTAGACTTTTTGACACGTGATCATGAGGTTTATCCAGGTCTGTCCAAGGAGTTTGCTCGATGATTGCCAAGGAATTTGAAGCATTTTTATTGGAGCAGGAAGAGACTTTTCTTACCCCTGCTGAGAATCTAGCAGCTTTGATTGATACCCACAATGCCGACCATGCAATTTTGGTGCTGAGCCAAATCACCTATACCCGTATCCCAGTTGTGACCTTTGACAAACGCTTTGTTGGAACCATTGGTCTGAGAGATATTTTGGCTTATCAAATGGAGCAGGGTTTGACGGATGAGCAGATGGCAACGACAGATATCGTCAATATGACCAAGACAGATGTGGCAGTCGTCGCTCCAGACTATAACATCACAGAGGTCCTCCATAAACTGGTAGATGAACCTTTCTTGCCAGTGGTAGATGATGAAGGAATTTTCCAAGGAATTATCACGCGCAAGTCTATCCTCAAGGCTGTCAATGCCCTCTTGCATGACTTCAGTAAGGAATATGAGATTCGATGCAAATGAGAGATAGGATTTCAGCCTTTTTAGAGGAAAAACAGGACTTGTCTGCCAATTCCAAGCAGTCCTATAAGTATGATCTGGAGCAATTTTTAGACATTGTGGGTGAGCGGATCTCTGAGACCAGTCTTAAGATTTACCAAGGCCAGCTAGCCAATCTAAAAATCAGCGCCCAGAAGCGAAAACTTTCGGCCTGCAACCAATTTCTCTACTTTCTCTATCAAAAAGGTGAAGTGGACAGTTTTTACCGTCTGGAATTAGCCAAACAAGCTGAAAAGAAGACTGAAAAGCCAGAGATTCTAGACCTAGACTCTTTTTGGCAGGAAAGTAATTATCCAGAAGGACGCTTGCTGGCGCTTCTTATCTTGGAGCTAGGGCTCTTGCCTAGTGAGATTTTAGCCCTCAAGGTTGCAGATATCAATCTGGATTTTCAGGTGTTGCGAATTAACAAGGCTTCCCAACAGAGGATTGTAGCCATTCCTAGGACCTTGCTTTCAGAATTGGAACCCTTGATGGGGCAAACCTATCTCTTTGAAAGGGGAGGAAAAGCCTATTCTCGTCAGTGGGCCTTTCGTCAGCTGGAGTCCTTTGTCAAGGAGAAAGGTTTCCCCACCTTATCAGCCCAAGCCTTGCGGGAACAGTTCATTCTAAGACAAATAGAAAACAAGGTCGATTTGTACGAAATTGCAAAAAAACTAGGATTAAAAACAGTTCTGACCTTAGAAAAATATAGATAATGGATATTAAATTAAAAGATTTTGAAGGGCCCCTGGACTTACTCTTGCACCTGGTTTCTAAGTACCAGATGGATATTTACGATGTGCCCATTACGGAAGTTATCGAACAGTACCTAGCCTATGTCTCAACTCTGCAGGCCATGCGTCTGGAAGTAACGGGCGAGTATATGGTTATGGCCAGTCAGCTGATGCTGATAAAGAGTCGCAAGCTCTTGCCAAAGGTAGCAGAAGTGACAGACTTAGAGGATGACCTGGAGCAGGACCTTCTCTCCCAAATCGAAGAATACCGCAAGTTCAAGCTCTTGGGTGAGCGCTTGGAGGCTAAGCACCAAGATCGGGCCCAGTACTATTCCAAAGCGCCGACAGAGTTGATTTACGAAGATGCGGAGCTTGTACATGACAGGACGACCATTGACCTCTTTTTGGCTTTTTCAAATATTCTAGCCAAGAAAAAAGAGGAATTCGCTCAGAACCACACGACCATCCTGCGGGATGAGTATAAGATTGAGGACATGATGGGCATTGTAAAAGAGTCCTTGACTGGACGAGACCAGTTGCGCTTGCAGGATTTGTTCAAGGAAGCCCAGAATGTCCAAGAGGTCATTACCCTCTTTTTGGCAACCCTAGAGTTAATCAAAACCCAAGAACTGATCCTTGTTCAAGAGGAGAGTTTCGGAGATATCTATCTCATGGAAAAGAAGGAAGAAAGTCAAGAGGCACAAAGCTAGACTTGATAGAGAGGAAAGATGAGTACTTTAGCAGAAATAGAAGCGCTCTTGTTTGTAGCAGGTGAAGATGGGATTCGGGTCCGTCAGTTGGCTGAACTCCTCTCGCTTCCCCCGACAGGCATTCAGCAGAGTTTAGAAAAATTAGCCCAAAAGTATGAAAAAGACCAAGAGTCGAGTTTGTCCCTGATTGAGACAGGTGGCGCTTACAGATTGGTGACCAAACCTCAATTTGCAGAGATTTTGAAGGAATACTCCAAAGCTCCCATCAACCAGAGTTTATCTCGGGCTGCCCTTGAGACCTTGTCCATCATTGCCTACAAGCAGCCCATTACGCGGATAGAAATTGATGCTATCCGTGGAGTCAACTCGAGTGGGGCCTTGGCAAAGTTGCAGGCATTTGATTTGATACGAGAAGACGGAAAAAAAGAAGTGTTGGGTCGCCCCAACCTCTATGTGACTACGGATTATTTCCTAGATTACATGGGAATTAACCATTTGGAAGAACTGCCAGTGATTGATGAGCTTGAGATTCAGGCTCAAGAAAGCCAATTATTTGGTGAAAGGATAGAAGAAGATGAGAATCAATAAATATATTGCCCACGCAGGTGTGGCCAGTAGGAGAAAAGCAGAAGAGTTGATCAAGCAAGGCTTAGTGACGGTTAATGGCCAAGTGGTACGTGAACTCGCAACGACTATTAAGACTGGAGATAAGGTCGAAGTTGAGGGTCAGCCCATCTACAACGAAGAAAAAGTCTACTATCTGCTTAACAAACCACGTGGAGTGATTTCCAGTGTGACAGATGACAAGGGCCGCAAGACTGTTGTCGACCTCTTGCCCAATGTCAAAGAGCGCATCTACCCTGTAGGTCGTTTGGACTGGGATACATCAGGGGTCTTGATTTTGACCAATGATGGTGACTTTACGGATGAAATGATTCACCCCCGTAATGAGATTGACAAAGTCTATGTCGCGCGTGTTAAAGGCGTGGCCAATAAGGATAATCTCCGCCCCTTGACCCGTGGACTCGAGATTGATGGCAAGAAAACCAAGCCTGCGGTCTATGAGATTCTCAAAGTGGATCCAGTTAAAAATCGCTCAGTAGTGCAGTTGACTATCCATGAAGGACGCAACCATCAGGTTAAAAAGATGTTTGAAGCCGTCGGCCTTCAAGTGGATAAGTTGTCTCGGACACGTTTCGGGCACCTAGACTTGACTGGTCTCCGTCCAGGTGAAGCCCGTCGTCTTAATAAAAAAGAAATCAGCCAACTACACACCATGGCTGTAACCAAGAAATAATGAAACGAATCTTAATAGCGCCTGTGCGCTTTTACCAGCGTTTTATCTCGCCATCCTTTCCGCCCTCATGTCGCTTTGAGCCGACTTGTTCCAACTACATGATTCAGGCTATTGAAAAACATGGCTTCAAGGGTGTTTTGATGGGCTTGGCTCGAATTTTCCGATGCCATCCTTGGTCGCCAATAGGAAAAGATCCCGTCCCAGACCACTTTTCCCTCAAACGGAATCAAGAAGAGTAAGTCAGTATATCATCACCTTTTCTGTTAAAACATCTCAATATATATATAAATTTAATTTTTTACTTATATTGATTTTTAAAGTGAAATAATGTAAAATATTTAAGGATAAGCTAAATTTTTTGGACATAAAAAGGGAGGAACTCCACACTATGATGAAGAGAGTGTACAAAAAAGCTGTATTGTTTTTTATTACAATCATCAGTCTTTTATGTATAATATTTCCATTAGAGAGCTCGTCTGCTCTAACAAGGAGTAGGAATGATATCGATTTATCTAATATCAATTTATATCAGTTCGCTTTGAGACAGGAAAATATGGAAATTTTGAGTCAAAATGGCTCAGTAGTAAAGGATGTTGTGCCAGCTAATGGTAACTGGAAGAATAGTACAGTATTTTCATTAAAGGTAGATAAAACAAAGGAAAATCAGGATTTTTCAGAACCACTTGCTCTGAAGTTTACTAATGCAGGTACAGTTTATGATAAGGTTGTGGATGTATATATCACCGTTAATAGTGTGACAACACATCTTGCGTCTAAAAATGATGATTATAATAACAGCGCAAAAACAGTTGTCCCTTTTTTAACAGTGGACGAAAATTGGGGGACGAAATCAATCCAAATAATGGATTATATCTATCCTTCTCATCCTACCGTCACTCATGATATGTATCAAACTTATTGGTTCGATGCTAATGTAACAGCTGAGTTGAGATATCAGGATGGCACGCCTTGTGATTTAAAGATGGTTATGAACCCTTCTGATATTGATGTTATTAGTAGGGGTCTAAAAGAGTCATTCTCGTTATATAATATTGACAATACGATTGATAAGATAGTGGAGAATAACGCCAACAATCTTAACGAGTCTACTAGTGGGAATAAAACAACATGGTTACCTACAAACCCTGCTGGAACAAGTGGGGATTGGAATGAGCATAATATAACGGGTCTTGCAGTTCGATCAGTAGATAATAAAATGTCCTTTTCTTATGGAACAACGGCTGTGTGTGGTGGACTCTTTGGGTTCTACACTGAGGTGCCCTCTACACCGCCTACAAAAGAAGTAGATAAAAACGCTATTACACCAGTAGTTGGTCAGGAGTTGACGTATACAACTAAATACAAGATGCCGATTCCAGGTAAGGATGTTATCGATGACCTAACTTCCATGAAGATGATTGATACTTTTGATGAACGATTAGACTATAAGAGTCTGACTGTTCAGCTTGAAGGACAGACCTTAACGGAAGGAACGGATTATACTGTAACGGTTGAGAAACAAAAGGTGACAGTTACTATTGATCAAAAACATCTAAAACGAGGCAATGGTGGCCAGAATTATACGATTACCTATAAGACGGTAACAAATGATAAAATTCTCCAAAACGGTACAGAAATTGAGAACCGTGTTACTCAAGAGATAGACAATGTTCCGTCTCACTCAAACACTGTTACGACAAAGGTTTTATATAAGAAAACGCATGAATTTATCAGTGGTACACCAGATAAAACTTTACCACAAGCCGTTCTAGATTTATTACCAGCAGATCAATTAAATATTCCAAATGGAACAACCGTGACACCGGATCAACCCAAAAATGGTATTACAAAAGTCAGCGTTCCTGAAGGTAATTGGGTCTTTAAGGGATATGATAAAAATTCTGAGGTTATCAATAACAAAGACGCTCATTTTATTGGGAAATGGGTTATTGAAGAATATACCAAACCTGTTAAAGATGTTCAAAATGATTCAGGTACAACGATTAATGGTAAAACCGTCCAACCGGGAGATGTTTTAACCTATACTATAAAATATACCAATACAACTGATAGTGATCGTGATGTTACTATAACAGATACTATTCCAAAGCTAACAACCTATGTAGATAATTCTGCAGATAATAGTGGTGCATATGCTGATGGTAAACTTACTTGGGTAAAAAGAGTTTTGAAGGATGAGACCTTCGTAGTTACATTTAAAGTAAGAGTAAACGAGAACGTTGATGGTGAGGAAATTATCAACACTGGGCATGTGAGTGATGGATTAATGGATGTGGATACCAATCCAACTAATAATCCAACGCCTAAAAAACCTAAAAAAGATGTTGTAAATGATTCAAATATTAGTATTGATGGTGAAAAAGTTCAGTGGGGGCAGGTTCTAACTTACACAGTAACTTACCAGAACACAACTGGAGAGTCACGTGATGTTACTATAACAGATACTATTCCTAAGTACACCACTTATATTGAAGACTCGGTAGACAATGAGGGAACATTCACTAATGGTAAGATTACTTGGACAAAGAATGTTGCTAACGGCGAAATCTTCAAGGTGTCCTTTAAAGTGAAAGTTAATGATGATGCTAATGATAAATTGATTGAGAACACAGCCCAAGTAGCATCTGGAGACAATGAAGTTAAAACCAATACAACGAAAAATTCAACGCCAACTAGAACCAGTGTCAAAGTGACAAAAGTGTGGGATGATTACAATGATAAATATAAAAAACGTCCACAATCTATTGTCGTTAACCTATTAGCAGATGGTGAAGTTATTCAAACTGCGACGATTGTTGCTGATGCAAATGGAAATTGGATGCATGAATTTACTAATTTACCAGAATATACAAGTAATGACAAAAAGATAGATTATACTGTTAGTGAAGATGTAGTTAAGGGTTATGATACAACATACTCTGCTAACAATAATGGAAATATAACAATCACAAATACTGTTCAAAAGGAATATGGTTTGCCTGGAACAGGAGGTAAGGGAGTATTGTTATATATGATTGTTGGAGGAATAATGATCGTAGTTTCAGTTATTCTTTTAGTTTTACGTCGTAAGCAACACGTAAGAAAATATTAATTACGATCTGTTCTTTATAAAAAATAAAATAATTTATTTCAAGGAGAATAAACATGAAAAAAATAAAATGGGCATTAATAGGCTTTGTAGCTGTATTAATGATGATTGTTAGCAATAAGGTATTTGCTAGTGATACCTATACGGTGACCTTAAATGGAACAACAACAGGTCATACTTATGAAGTTTACCAAATCTTTAGTGGGGACTTATCGAATAGTACTCTTTCAAATATAAAATGGGGGAAGGGTGTCAGTGCAGCTGGACAAACAGCCCTTGGTGATGCCGTGGCTAAAGCTGAGAGTTTAGATGGGAAGGCTACAGATGCGACAGAAGCACAGCAATTTGCTAAAGATGTTGCATTATATCTGCAGACCCCTTCTGCAACAGTAGTAAGTACAGAGACAACAACAATCATTTCAGGTTTATCTGCAGGATACTACTTGATCAAAGATAAAGAAGGAACGCAAAATGGTACTAATGATGCGTATACTCGCTTTATTCTAGAGGTGGTTAAGAATACACAAGCAAAATTGAAATCAGATGTTCCCAAAATTGAAAAGAAAGTTCAATCAGGAGATGATTATCGTGATGCAGCTAGTTATGCAATTGGAGAGTCAATACCTTATCAATTGACAGCTACATTGCCAAGCAATTATGAATCCTATAAAGAATACTATCTTTCATTTAATGATTCATTGTCTTCTGGTTTAACTTATAATAATGATGCGAAAGTCTATGTTGTGAATGGTTCTACTGAGCAGGAAATAACAAACAAATTTACAATTGCTGCGGATGGCTCAAGTTATGTAGTGAATGACTTGAAAACTGTGTCAGAAGATGATCGCGGTCAAACAGTAAATATTACAAAAGATTCAAAGATTGTTGTGCGCTATACAGCGAAACTTAATGAAAGTGCAGTAATTGGATCAACAGGAAATTCAAATACAGCTAGCTTAACCTATTCAAACAATCCAAATAGTACAGGTGGTGGAAGTAAGGGAGTGACACCAAAGGATAAAGTTGTTGTCTTTACTTATCAAGTCATTGTAAATAAAGTGGATCAAGATTCAAGAACTCCTCTTAAAGGAGCAGGTTTCACACTTTATAAAAAAGATTCTACTGGAGTCTACAATAAAGTAGAAGAGATAACAGCCGGCGAAACTACGACTTTTACATTTAAAGGTCTTAATGTTGGCGATTATAAACTTTCTGAGACGGTTACACCTGCTGGTTATAATACAATTGCAGACGTAGAGTTTACAATTTCTGCTGATGTAGATAAAGCGTCTGATAACCCAATTTTAAATACATTAGAGGCGACGTCAACGTCTACTAATAAACTGGTGTTTACTTCTAATATTGCCGATGGGTCATTAACTACTACAGTTGTCAATAAGAAAGGTTCAATTCTTCCTTCAACAGGTAGTGTTGGAACAACAATGCTGTATGTTATGGGTTCACTCTTAGTGATTGGAGCAGGAATTTTACTAGCTGTAAGAAAGAAAACAAATAATTAAGATTATAAAAAGGAGATAGTTTATAATATCTATCTCCTTCATTTGATTAAAAGGGGGTGAGGTGTCCGGTATGATTTCTTTTATTAAGAGGCAATTTGTTACTATTTTGTTGATTGTCCTTTTATTAAGTGGTTTATCGTTAATATTATATCCAACATTTAGTGATATTTGGAATTCTTATCACCAGTCGGAAGCCATCGCATCCTATAAGCGTGATGTAGAAATAATAAATCAACAAGAAAAAGATAAACAACTGTCTGAAGCGGAACTGTACAATAAGCAGTTACCTATCGGTGTCAATCCTCACCTCAATCTTACCAAGGATGAGGAGGAAAGGTACAACACAACATTGGATATTACTGGTACTGGAATCATGGCTTATGTGGAAATACCAAAATTAAACACCAAGCTCCCAATTTACCATGGTACTGATGAAGCTGTGTTGGAGATAGCAATTGGACACATTGCGGGGACATCCCTTCCTATTGGAGGGGTGGGAACACATTCTGTTATTTCGGGACATCGTGGTCTCCCTTCGGCAAAACTATTTACAAATTTAAATGAGCTGGAAAATGGAGATACGTTTATGATTCATATTTTAGATAAAACTCTAATTTATGAAGTGGATCAGAGTTTAACGGTACTTCCTGAAGATTTATCTGCTCTACAAATAGATCCTCAAAAAGATTATTGTACTCTGGTTACATGTACTCCTTATGGTGTTAATACTCATCGTTTATTGGTTAGAGGACATAGGGTATTTAAAGAGGGACTGAGTGAATCAAAAGATTCAGTAGCAGACTCTTCGTTTATACGTATTTCTCTAACTATAATGCTAATCATCTTTGCCTTTGCTTTAATATTTATCTATTATAGGAAAAAGAAATATCAGCAGACTTATAGACGATCAAAAAGAGGGAGACGCTAATTTTCAAAACTACAATTAGAGATAACTATACTGTTTTTATAAGGAATTTTCTTTTGGTTCCTAATAGGAGAAGACCCCGTCCCAGACCACTTTTCACTCAAACGGAATCAAGAAGAAAAATAACCCAACATCAGGCGATGTTGGGTTTTCTTGCTTATTTCAAAGCTTTTTGAGCGTCTTCAATCATGAGTTTAGTTGATTCAAGTCCGCCACCACTTAGATACCAGAGGTCTGGTGTTAGTTGGATAATTTTACCGTTTTTAGCGGCAGGAGTTTCAGCGATAAGGGCATTTTCTAGGACGCCGTCGTTGCTTGAGTTGTCACCGCCGATGGCAAGGGTACGGTTGATGACAAAGAGGATGTCAGGATTGATTTCTTTGACACTTTCAAAGCTGACTTCCTGTCCGTGGCGTGAGTCTTCAAATTGAGTATCAGTTGGCTTGAATTTCAAGGTTTGGTACAAGAAAGAGAAACGAGATTGGGCACCAAAGGCAGCCATTTTTCCTTCATTGAGGAGGATAGCAAGGGCTTTTTTGTCAGAACTTTCGTTTTTAGTAGCGACTTCTTGAATGCTCTTGTCTAGGTTAGCCAATTCTTCCTTGGCTTTCTGTGTACCAGTTTCACCAAAGGCGCTTGCTAGGGATTCGATATTAGCCTTGGTAGAAGTCCAGTAGTCGTCCTTGCTTGCTTGGAAGAGCACGGTTGGAGCGATTTCTTTGAACTTGTCTACGAATTTTTGGGTACGTGGAGAAGCGATAATCAAATCCGGTTCAAGAGCAGCAATGGCTTCTAGGTCTGGCTCAACCATGGAACCCACATTGTTGACATTTCCTGCAAGATCTTTTAGGTAGGTCGGAACAGTTTTTGTAGGTATTCCGACGATATTCTTTTCAAAACCTAAAGCGCGAATAGTATCGGCAGCACCGAGGTCAAAAGTCACAATCTTTTCAGGAACCTTTGAAAGTTTGACCTCATCTAGTGAACTTTTAATAGTTACCTCTGTTGGAGCAGAGCTACTTGTATCTGTCTGGCTAGTGCTTGAGTTTGTATTTGTACTACATGCACCAAGTAAGAGCAAGAGGCTGGCCACTAGGGCAGTGAGATAAAGTTTAAGGGATGTTTTCATGATTTCTCCTTTTTAAAATGTGATAACGATGTAGGGGTTTCTTAGATAGGCTTGTTAGCTAAGAGACAGAGGGTTCTCTAACATGAATTCAGAATAGCTAGCTATAGATACAGATCTTTTTGCCATTGATATCAGCCAGCGTGATGGGAATCTCATAGAGTTGACTGAGCAGGTCAGCCTGCATGATTTGAGCAGTCGTTCCCTTGCAAAAGACTTGACCGTCTTTAAAGGCAACAATTTCATCCGCATACTGGCTAGCCATATTGATATCGTGGAGGACGATGATAATGGTTTTGCCAAGTTCCTCCACCAGTCGCCGAAGGATCTGCATCATGCTGACACTTTGTTTGATATCGAGGTTGTTGAGCGGTTCGTCTAGCAAGATAAAGTCTGTATCCTGAGCCAGTGCCATGGCGATAAAGACACGTTGGAGCTGTCCACCAGACAGACTATCGATGTAGCGGTCTTTTAAGTTTGTCAGTTCCAGATAGTCCAGAGTTTCTCGAATCTTTTCCCAGTCTTCTGCCTTCAGTCGACCACGGCTGTAGGGAAAACGTCCAAAGCTGACCAGTTCTTCTACAGTCAATTTGGCTTGGTAATTGATTTTCTGCTTTAGGATGGTCAGTTCTTTGGCTAGTTCTTGCGAATTCCAGCTCTCGATTTCACGGCCTTTAATACTGAGAATTCCCTGATCCTTCTTGGTCAGTCTGCTCATAATGGAGAGGAGAGTTGATTTTCCAGCACCGTTTGGACCAATAAAGGCTGTCAGTTTTTGAGGACTGACTTCAAGGGAAATGTCTTGCAAAATATCCTGTTTTTGAATGGATTTGTCAATGTTTTCCAGTTTCACCGACGTGCCCTCCTATAAAGTAAGATAAAGAATAAGAAGCCACCCACACTCTCGATGATCATACTGATGCGAATTTCTAGTGCAAAGACTCGTTCGATGAGGACTTGCCCCAAGGTCAAACTGATAAATCCAATTAGAATGGCTACGATAAAGAGCAACTTGTGTCGATAATCTTTGACAATCAGGTAGGTGAGGTTAGCAAGCATAAAGCCGAAGAAGGCCATAGGCCCTACCAAGGCAGTAGCCGTTGAGGTCAAAAGCACGATGCCCCAGAGGAGCTCTCTCTGTTCTTTTTCAACATCGAGTCCCAGTATCTGAGCCGTTTCTCTTTGCAGGTGCAAGACATCCAGAACGACTGCTTTTCGAAAGAAAAAGATTGTCAAAGCGAGGATGATCAGAGAGCCGATGGCTAGGATGGGAGTGTTGAGATGTTGAAAGGAGGCAAAGAGACTGTTCTGCAGTTTATCGTATTCATTTGGATCCATTAGGACTTGTAGGAAGGTACTGATATTTCGAAAGAGAGTTCCGAGGGCTAGGCAGATCAGCAGGATGAAGACCAGATCTTGTTTCATCAGTGTCTTCAAGTAACCTTGTAAGGCAAGAAAGAAGAGGGATTGAAGCAGAAGCAAGACTAGAAATTCTAAGACAGGAGACTTTTCAAGCTGTAGAAATTTGCTTTCAAAAACCAGTAGCAGGGTTTGTAGCAAGACATAGAAGGATTCGATTCCCAAAATACTAGGTGTCAGGAAGCGATTTTCCGTCAGGGTTTGAAAACTAATGGTCGAAATCCCTGTCGCGATAGCTACCAAGAGATAAACGACAATCTTTTGAGAACGAAGTTTCCAAGCAAAGACAGATAGGTGACTAATAGGCCAAAAGTAGAGGAGACAAGCTACGATGGCCAGAATAATGAGAAGGCAGAAGAGCTTGGTATGTTTGCTTTTAGACAGCATCCTTTTGTCCCCCTCTCCATAGCAGTAAAATAAAGACAAGGCTACCGATGATTCCTAGTAGGAGACTGACAGACAGCTCATAGGGCCGAATCAAGACTCGAGAGAGGATGTCGCAGGCTAGAACCAGATTGGCTCCGACCAGTGCGACGATGAGTTTGGTTTGACTCAAATTATCTCCATAGCGCTTACGGACAAGATTGGGAACGATAACCCCGAGAAAAGGCAAGGCACCCACGGTAATCATGGTGACGCTTGTCGTTAGCGCCACCAGAAAGAGGGCAAGTTTTTCAAGTAGGGAGTAGGAAATTCCCAAACTCTCACTGGTTTCTTTTCCTAGATTCATGATGGTAAAGGTTTGGGATAATTTCCAAACGGCTATCAGGATAATGAGGCCTAAGAAGAGCCACTCATACTGATGAGTCTGAATCATGGAGAAGGAGCCTTGGGTCCAAGTAGTCATACTCTGAACCAGATTGAAACGATAGGCGATAACTTCTGTGATAGAACCGATAATCCCACTATAGATGATCCCGATCAAGGGCAACATCCACCTTTCTTTTATAGAAAAAATAGTCATAAAGGCCAGGAAGAAGAGAGTAAATAAGACGGATGAGCCAAAAGCAAAGAGCATCTTTTGGGTCAGACTCGCAGATGGAAAGACAAAGAGGCTCAACACCATTCCCAGTTTGGCGGCTTCGGTCGTTCCGACTGTGCTTGGTGCAGCAAACTGATTTTGAGTGATGGTCTGCATGAGGAGTCCTGCCATGCTCATACTAGAGGCTGCAAGCAGAATACTGATGGTTCTTGGAAGACGCGACTCTTGAAAGAGAAGCCAAGTCTGTTGGTCAAAAGCAAAGAATTTTTCCCAAGAAAAATCACTGGTTCCAATGGTAATGGAGAGAAAGACTAGGAGTAGAAGTAAGCCTGTTAAAATATGAGAGAGTTTCATACCCCGTCCTTTCGTGTAGATTTGGTACCGAAAGATACCTGCGGATATAAATGTAACATGATTTCTTTAATCTGTCAATAAATTTTCTGACAATTTAATGTAAAAAGAAAGAAAAATTCCTGAAATTACATCTGGCCCTCTCTTTTATTGGAAAACTGAGTAAAAACCAATCTACCTTCCCACTATCCTTCTCCTATAAAAAATGGTAAAATGAAGAACAGAAAGAAGGAACTGATATGACAACATTATTTTCAAAAATCAAAGAAGTAACAGAGCTTGCTGCGATCTCAGGTCATGAAGCACCTGTCCGGACTTATCTTCGTGAGAAGTTGACTCCGCATGTGGATGAGGTAGTGACAGATGGCTTGGGTGGTATTTTTGGTATCAAGCATTCAGAAGCTGCGGATGCGCCACGCGTCTTGGTCGCTTCTCACATGGACGAAGTTGGTTTTATGGTCAGTGAGATTAAACCAGATGGTACCTTCCGTGTCGTTGAAATTGGTGGTTGGAATCCAATGGTAGTCAGCAGCCAACGTTTCAAACTCTTTACTCGTGACGGTCGTGAAATTCCTGTGATTTCAGGCTCTGTTCCTCCTCATTTGACTCGTGGAAAGGGCGGGCCAACCATGCCAGCCATTGCCGATATCGTTTTTGATGGTGGTTTTGCGGACAAGGCTGAGGCAGAAAGCTTTGGTATCCGTCCGGGTGACACGATTGTCCCTGATAGCTCCGCTATCTTGACAGCCAATGAAAAAAATATCATCTCAAAAGCTTGGGACAACCGCTACGGTGTTCTTATGGTGAGCGAGTTGGCAGAAGCCCTATCAGGTCAAAAACTCGAAAATGAACTCTATCTGGGTTCTAACGTCCAAGAAGAAGTTGGTCTCCGTGGTGCCCATACTTCCACAACCAAGTTTGACCCAGAAGTTTTCCTAGCAGTGGACTGTTCACCTGCTGGTGATGTTTATGAAGGTCAAGGCAAGATTGGGGATGGAACCTTGATTCGTTTCTACGATCCAGGTCATTTGCTTCTCCCAGGAATGAAGGATTTCCTTTTGACAACGGCTGAAGAAGCTGGCATCAAGTACCAATACTACTGTGGAAAAGGCGGAACAGACGCTGGAGCAGCTCATCTGAAAAATGGTGGTGTTCCTTCTACAACTATCGGTGTTTGTGCCCGTTATATCCATTCTCACCAAACCCTCTACGCTATGGATGACTTTCTTGAAGCGCAAGCTTTCTTACAAGCCTTGGTGAAAAAAATGGATCGTTCAACGGTTGATTTGATTAAACATTATTAAACATAAAGGAGGTTGCTTGGGATGGCAGAACCAAACCTAGAAAGCCTTATAAAAGACCTCTACAACCATGCTCGTCAGGGCTTGAGTGATGAGTTAGTCGCTGCTCTCCTAGAGACTGCTAAAAAACTACCTACTACAAATGAGCAATTACTAGCAGTCCGACTCTCAGGACTTGTCAATCGTGAATTGCTCACTAATCCCAAACACCCAGCACCTGAATTGATCAATTTGGCTCGCTTTATCAAAAGAGAAGAGGCCAAGTACAGAGGCACTGCAGTTTCTGCTATCATGTTTGGAGAACTCTTTAAGATGCTTTGATTCCATTGTGAATCAAAGTATTTTTTATATGCTCCAAAAGAAATTCTTAATGAGGAGACGAAAAAAGCCATCCCATTCAGGATAGCTTCTTGTTTATTAGATTTGTTCAGCGATGACCTTTTCAGCTAGGTTCATAGCATGGTCAGACACACGAGTGTAGTGAGATATGATGTCGATAAAGTTGACCCCAGCTTGCGTTGAACACTCGCCCTTGTTAAGGCGTTTGATGTGGGTCTTTCTGAGAACGCGTTCCATATTGTTAATCTCTTTATGGCGTTCAATCAGGCTTTGAGCCTTTTCAATATCATTGTTTTCGACACTATCAAGGGCATCTTTGATAAATGCAGTTGTTGCTTGATAAATCTCAGCTAGTTCTTCTAGAGCAGCATCAGAAAATTGAACATTCTTACGTTGGAGGTAGTCTGTTAGGTTGAGCAACCCTTCTGCGTGGTCCCCAATCCGTTCCAAATCACGTGATGAATCCAGAATGTTAGTCAACACTTCGCTTTCCTTTTGACTCAAGGATTCGCTAGAGAGTCGAATGAGGTAACGAGTCAATTTTTCATCGATGGTGTTGATAGCTTCCTCTGTCTTGTGTCCTTTTTCAGCTACCTTTTCATCCAAACCGATGATATAGCTATAAGAAAGGTCAAAAGCTTTAGCTGCATAGTTCCCCAAGTGCAAGAGTTCTTTTTTGGCATTTCCCAAAGCGATAGAAGGAGCTTGTTTGATGAGTTGTTCATCCAAGTAGAGAGCTTCGTATTTGACAACTTCATCTTCACCAGGAATGAGCTTGGTTACAAAGTAGGCCAAGGCTCCGATGAATGGGAACTGGATAATGGTATTTGTAATATTAAAGGTTCCGTGGGCAAAGGCAATGGTCATTTCTGGAGCTAGATTGAGTGCAGATTCAAACCATTGAATCAAGCCAGTGAAAGGTACAAGGAAGACAATACAGATAACCGTACCAATAACGTTAAAGGCGACATGGGCACCAGCAACACGTTTGGCAGCGATATTGGCTCCAAGAGAAGCAATGATGGCTGTAATGGTCGTCCCGATATTATCACCAAACAAGACCGGTAGGGCACCTTGAAGGTCAATCAAACCACTTGCGTACAGGTTCTGTAAGATACCGATAGTTGCGGAAGAAGCCTGAATGAGTAGGGTCAGTCCAGTTCCGACAAAGACACCTAGAATAGGACTCTTACTTAGTTCAACCATGTAGTCTCTAAAGACTTGCAGGTCTTTTAGGGGCTCCATTGCACCGCTCATAAGATTGAGAGCGAAGAAGATACCACCGACACCAAAGATAATTCGTCCGATGTTATTGATAGAGCGATTCTTGGTGAAGAAGAGACAAACCGCTCCAATAAAGAGCATAGGTAAGGCGTAATCTCCTAGCTTAAAACCGATGATAAAGGATGTAACGGTGGTTCCAATATTGGCACCCATGACAATACCGATAGCCTGACGCAAGGTCAAAAGTCCTGCACTTACTAGTCCCACTGTAATGACTGTAACACCAGAACTTGATTGAATCAGCGCCGTCATACCGATACCAACCAGCACACCGAAGAAGGGATTGCTGGTATATTTGTCAATGTAAAAACGAAGGCGATCTCCAGCAGCTTGTTGCAAACCGTCTCCCATGGTCTTGATACTATATAAAAATAGTCCCAGACCACCTAAAAAGTGAAATAAAATTTCCTGCCAATTAATGGACATTTCTTTTTCCTCCGAAAAATAATAACGGAATTTCTCCTATTCTATTTTAAAGGATAAAAGTAAATCTCACAAGTGCTTAGCTGAAATTTTCATAAGAAACAAGAAATTTCTTTTAAAATGAGAGATAGATTCTCATTAAGATAGATGATTTATAGGATTGTGTCCAAATTTTACTGATTATTATCCTAGTTATAGTTTTTATGTTAAATAGATTGACATCGCTTTCATATAGGATAAAATGAAGATGATCCTGTTCTAGTGGTGTGCACTGAGAACAGTTGCTTTTTATCTAAAAAGTAAAGCGCTTACTTTATATTTTATTAGGAGGATAAGATGAAAGATCTATTTTTTGAAAAACGTTGCCGTTACAGTATTCGTAAGCTGTCGATTGGGGCTTGTTCTTTGATGATTGGTTCAGCCCTATTTGCGAGCCCAGCTCTTGCAGAACAGGTTGCTGTCCCTGAAACAGCTGCAAACACGAGTGCTCAAGCCACAAGTACTAGTGAAACAACTAATCCAGACACCACAGCTCTCGAAAAACAATTAGAGGAGACTGAGAACAAAGTAGCTGAGCAACCAATTTCAGAAAACACTCCAGCAATAACTGATTTGGTCAATGAAAAAGAAGAGGCAAAGCCAGTTTCGACAGATAAGGCTGAAAAACCTACTCAACCAACTGATAAAGAAGAAGTCAAACCGGAGGAAGCCCCACAAGTAGCTGAGAAGGAAGCGGATAAAAAGACTCTAGCAGATGTTCCTAAAAATGAAGAAAAGAGTCTTCGACCAAAAGAAATCAAATTTGATACTTGGGAAGATTTGTTGAAATGGGAACCGGGTGCGCGTGAGGATGATCCCATCAACCGTTCTTCAGTTGAACTCGCCAAGCGCCATAGAGGTCAGTTGGTTAACGAAAAAGCAAGCAGAAGAGCCAAGGTTCAGGCGCTAGCAAATACCAACTCGAAAGCTAAAGACCACGCTTCTGTTGGTGGAGAAGAATTCAAGGCCTATGCTTTTGACTACTGGCAATACTTGGATTCAATGGTCTTCTGGGCAGGCCTAGTTCCAACTCCAGATGTCATTGATGCTGGGCACCGCAACGGAGTTCCCGTTTATGGAACCCTCTTTTTCAACTGGTCAAAC
>CAUUXT010000002.1:0-37972 GCA_963549015.1 uncultured Streptococcus sp. | reverse complement strand
CAGACCGTCTTCAATTGAAGAAATACTCACCAAAACTTCGCAAACACGTTGTGTTTACAGAAGTGAAATAAGCATTCAATACGAATCAATACAGAAGAAAAACGCTAATTCAAGCGTTTTTTCTTTTTGTTAATTTCAGTACATTGCAATACAAATCATTAGAATCACTACTTTTTTCACTACCTTTTTCTTAATTCCTGCCTTAATCAAAAGATATTTCATCATAAATCTAAAGCAAACTAAAGTCAGATTATAATTCTTGTTCCATATTTCAAAATAGATGATATAATAATACTGTAATCTAGGGAAAGAGAGACGGATTTAAAATGGATATTTTTAATACTGTTATTACTTCAGTTATCACATCAGGTATCATTGGTGTCTTTATATCAGAGTATTACCAAAGAAAAACTTTGGTCAAGAAAATGAAGAGGGATTTCGTTATTGAACTCTTTGGCAACAGGTTCATGTTAAAAGAAAATTACTATGGCGAAGCAACTGAATTAAATAGAACGTTAGGAAAAATTCCAATCATATTTTCGAATAATAATCAAGTTATTGAGTATTACGATTGCTTCCTTTCTGTTACAAATGATCAGAATTTTTTAAGACTAATTAAAGCTATGTGTAAAGATAAAAATGTGAAGATTGATATTTCAAATTGGGATGATACAATGATTACGAGAACACTTTCGGTAGAAAGATAGTAATAAGCTTTTGAAAAAACAAAAGCAAAATATTTAATTAAATAAAGAACAGGAAAATACCAAATGAGCATGAACTCTGTGAAACTTTCTCCGACTAAACAATTATTAATCATCGGAAATGGATTTGACAAACATTTAGGCTTGAAATCCTTGTATGTCGAATATTACCTTTCTTTAACAGAGAATGAACGGAAAAATAACATTTTCACGTATTTAGCATCAAATAAAAACTATAATTGGGCTGACGTTGAATCCTTATTACTAAAATGCCTAATAATTATTAAAAAACTAGACGCTCAGACTGTAAAAAATTATATTTCAGCTTATAAAAGTGATTCTAAAGAACAGATTTTATCTTTACTAGTTTCATCCAACAAATCACAAAAGATTATGACGATTTTAGAAGAAAAAGAACTAATAAAAAGAGTAGTAAAATTCTTCTTTTTATCATCACTTATATTTCAAGATTCCCTTTTAGAATTTTGCCAAGAACCTGCTCATATTTTTCAAAAAAAACTAATGGACCTGATGATGGATCAAGTTAAAAATTTTGAATCAGGTTTTAAGGACTACCTCACAAATGAAATTAAAAACTTTCCCGAAGCAACTTATAATATTAAGTCTCAAAAATTTATTGATAAATTAATAAAATCTGGAGTTTATAATACTAATGAATATTGTAACTTCATCCTGTCATTTAATTACACTCATCTCCCTAATAGTACTGACTTTTTTAACTCCAGAGGAGGTAATAATGTTCATGGAACATTATTAGATAATATAATTTTAGGAATAGATCATCATGACTATCAAGAATTTATGGAGTTCACTAAAACATTCCGTATTATGACCGAACTCCCACAAGAACCTTTAAAAATTTATGATAATTCTATAGACATCATTAAATTTTACGGACATTCATTAGGTGAAGCCGATTACTCTTATTTCGTTTCAATATTCGATGCCTTTAATATATATAATTCTGATATAGTACTAAAGTTTTATTATGACGACTTCGATTGTCGCTCCCATAAAAAAGAACAAGTTGAAAGAGTTTATAAACTTATCAATCACTATGGAGAAACTTTTGATAATAAAGATCATGGGCAAAATCTACTTCATAAGCTAGTGCTAGAAAAAAGAATTTATGTATTGAAGATGGAGGATGATGTTTGGTATAGTTAGAGTACTACTTAAAGTTATATAAAATGCACCTATTAGAACATTTGTGATCAAAGAATTTCTTCATTTGCTGAATGTATTCATAAAGATATTGCATTTGTTTTAAAATAATTTAAATTAAAGGAATAGATAATGAGAGTCAAAAACATTAGTTGCAAATTTTTTAATAAAGATTTGAATATAGAATTTAATGATAGTTCAAATCATGAAAGTAATACTTATAGCTTAATATTAGGAAATAATGGTTCAGGAAAAAGTACGCTTTTTGAAGCTATTTTGAGTTACTATTCGAAAGAGTATACTCGCAAAGATATTAAATGTGAATTAAATGTTGAAGGGAAAATAAAAAAAGTTATTTTATCAACTTATTCTCCCTATGATAGGATTAGGGCTCAAGTTTCTAGAAAGAGAAGCAGAGTTTTTTACGAACTTGAAGTTGGTACTAAACGTGAAATTTTCGAAGGGGTGGAGGTAATTTATCCTAGCCATTCCTTTAATGAAATTCTTTCATTAGCTAGCAGTTCTTATTTTAAATGTAAGATGAATAATATAGCCCATTTTTCAAAAGTTGAAAAAGAAATATCGAAATTGATAGGGTTTGATAGTAACTCAGTTTATCTATTAATACAGTCTATTAATCAGGTAAAAATTTCAAGTTTATTTGAACAGTCAAGAATGAATATCGATCTTTCTCTAGTCGAACTTGTCGAGAAACGGTTAAATTTTTTTAACTCAGAAACTATAAGTATAATAGAATCTTTTGAAGCTTTATTAGATATTAAGAATAGAATAATTTCTAATATATGGGCAAAAATGAAAGATATTAAATGTCTTAGTGAAAAGATTATAGTAGAATATATAGAAGAAATATTACTACCAATTTTTCAAGATTTAAATTATAGAAAAAATTATTTTGTTGATCATCTTTTGTATACATCTAATAGTTATCTATATGCAAAGCGCAATATAAGTGAAACACTAGACTTTGAAAAATGGGTTGCTGGACTTTATGGAAACATTGAGGAATTAATGCAATTAAAAGAAGAGTTTATATTATACATCAATAAATTTGCTCTCTGTTTTCAACTGCAATTCAACAGTATAAGCAAATATTTTTTAAAACTTGAAACTAAATACTCATTAAAATTATTTAGTATTTTACTTATATTGAAAAAGACATACCAGAATATACAACAACAATTTGGTATCAAGCTACCTTATGAAGGGGAGAGAAAGGTACTAGAGTTTGATTCTATCCCCAAATACTACAGAGGAGTATTTGGGGATAGTGATACATCATTAAATTTAGACTTTGATATTTTAGAAAAAACCGGGAATTTTTTGATTGATGATTTAGTTGTTATAAAGAATAATAGACCCATTTCTATATCTAGACTTAGTTCAGGAGAGTTAGCACTTTTTGTTCGGATTATGGAAATCAGCTTATATATTGAAAGAGATACTTTGATTTTAATCGATGAACCAGAAACCCATTTAAACCCATATTGGATCAATCAATACTATTATTTATTAAAAGAATGTTTCGCAAATTTGAATTGCCACTTTATTATTGCTAGCCAATCCCCTATTGTAGTTGGGATGTTTAACAAGGAACAAGTATTCTATCTTAAATCTGAAGATGATCGTATATCTGTTAAAGTTCTTGAAGAAGAAACCTTTATGAACAATATTGATAACATATTGAGTTTTGTTTTTGATGTGACGTATTTTAATAACCCCCTTGTAAAGAAGGAATCAGCAGATATCAAAGAATTGTCTGAACGAGATTTATTCGGTGCTTTAGATAGAATTAATCAAATAGCATATAGTTCGGTAAGAAACCAAATTATTAGTGAAGTTTTAACGGAAGAAAAAATTACCCAGTTTGAAAAACTAATTAACGAGGTAGATAAATGAGTAGGAAAACTAAATTAGAATTGCTATCAAAAGATATTAGCTCATTTCTAAACCAATGTAATAAAGGGACTCCAACTTCAACGATTTTAAATAACAATTTAAAAGAACTTAAAACTGTTTACGATAAAGTTCCGACAATTAAAAAATTGATTGATGATTTAAGTAGTAGTGATTTTCTTGATGATATTATTGAACAGGACAATTTTTTTAATGAAAATTATTTTAAATACTTAGAACAGTCAACTTCTTGTAATCCAGTACCGAACACTGTTTCAGATATTGGTAGTTTTTATGAATCAAATAAAACCGACCCGTATTTTAATTTTAAAGATATTTATTATTATATATTTTCTGAAAAATCTGAAACAGCTAAAAAAGCTTATTCTTTATATTATGAAGAATCAATAAAAAAATATTTTTCTAAGGGTAAGTATCAAACTTATTGTTCAGTTTGTCAACAACAAATTTGTGTAGGTACAAGGGATTTGGATCATTTCTTGCCACAATCATATTTCCCAATCCTATGCTTAAGACATTTTAATATAGTACCAATGTGTACGATTTGTAATAGAATTTATAAAAGAGATAAATTACCTGCTATACCTGTAATTCATCCCTATAAAGTTGATTTTCCGATTGAAAAAATTCCAATATATTTAAAGGATTTAAAAGAATTAGAAGTCCAGAAGCATGGCTTACCAAATGAATATTTGAATTACATAAAATATATGAGCTTAGATGAAAGGTTACATCATGAAGATATGAGAGTAATAGTGGAAAACATTCTAAAAGAAGTTGAACAAAAGGCTGAAGGAAAAATTAGAGCAGATTTAGTTAAAAACAAAAAAATAGCGATTATTAGAGAGATTCTTAAAGAAGTTATAGAAGAATACAAAATATCTATCTTATCTCATAAAGAACCCTACCAATTTATCAAATTAAAAATACTAGAATTTCTATTACAGTCAAAAGATTACAAACGATTTGTGTTAACTTTGTACCAGAAATGCTATATAAAATAACATAGTTTCCTTTGGTTTTAGATTTAATAAAAAACAAGGAATGAAATAGTGGTTCAATAAAGTAGACTATCTTCATAGTTATTCTATTTTTCAGTCAATCAAATAAACCATGATTCAAAATGAAATCACGGTTTTTAATTATTGTTATCGGTAGTGGTTGGGAATTTCCTCACAATGTTGCTTTCGTAGTTAAGATACTGTAATTTTGTTCACTTAATATTTGATTACAGACATTGTACATTTATGGCAGGTTTCGACTAGCGAATTTTTCCTATTTTCACTGGTCGGTTCAGGCATCGTCGTCATCAATCTCCTCTTTGCTCTCTGGCTCGGGAAAAAATATTTCGTATGGCTCATCCATTTCCATTAACAAAAGTTCCTTGCAATTTCAATTTGCAGGGGACTTTTTTATCCCCCTTCACAGTTAAGACGTGTTCTATAGTTTTTTAAGACAAAGCAAAAAGCCCACTGTTGTAGGCTTTCTGTAAGATATTTCTTAAAATTAAAGCATTTTGTTGTAGAATTCAACGACAAGTGCTTCGTTGATTTCTGGGTTGATTTCGTCGCGTTCTGGCAAGCGAGTCAATGAACCTTCCAATTTTTCAGCGTCGAATGATACGAATGCTGGACGTCCAAGAGTAGCTTCTACTGCTTCAAGGATTGCTGGAACTTTCAATGATTTTTCACGAACTGAGATCACTTGACCTGGAGTTACGCGGTATGATGGGATATCAACGCGTTTTCCGTCAACAAGGATGTGACCGTGGTTTACGAATTGACGAGCTTGACGACGAGTAGTCGCAAGGCCAAGACGGTAAACAACGTTATCCAAACGACGTTCCAAAAGAAGCATGAAGTTGAAACCTAGGATTCCGCCTTTGATTTTTGTAGCTTGTACGAACAAGTTACGGAATTGCTTTTCACCTACACCGTAAGTGAAACGAAGTTTTTGTTTTTCAGCCAATTGCAAACCGTATTCTGACAATTTAGAACGGTTGTTTGGTCCGTGTTGTCCTGGTACGTAGTTACGACGTGCCAATTCTTTACCTGTACCTGTAAGCGAAAGGCCAAGGCGACGAGCTTGTTTCCAAGATGGTCCTGTATAACGTGACATGTGAATGTCCTCCTGATATAAATAATATTTCGGTGGAAATAGTCACTTAGAAAGCCCTGATTCGTGCAGATGCCCTTCGCCTAAACAGCCAAGGTTACTTGTCATAAGACACCTGTTGACGAGCTTCATGCTTTCCTGCTGCTATTTCACACAAAGGCTATTGTATCATGAAAAGCTCGATTTGTAAAGGGATTTTAGAGTTTTATTTCAAATTGAGGCTGAATGTAAACTTGCTACCTAAGCCATACTGGCTTTCTGCTGTGATTTCGCCACCAAGCTGATGGGCTAGTTCTCGTGCAATCGCAAGTCCTAATCCATGCCCACCTGTCTTCATATTGCGCGAAGTTTCTACACGATAAAGTCGTTTAAAGATCTTTTCCAAATCCTCAGGATGAATCCCCTGCCCCTCGTCTTTCACACTGATTGTCAGCTCTTGTTCTGTTAATTGGGCAAGAACTTCGATTCTGGTTCCTGGTTCTGAATATTTAAAGGCATTGTTTAACAAATTGACCAGAATGCGAGAAAGTTTGTCAGAATGGCTCTTGATTTTCGCTGACTCAGGTGATACTTGAATGTAAACATCCCGCTCCTCTTGTTCAATCTGGAGTTGAAATTCACTCATTGACTCAATCAGCAACTGATCTAAAAAGACCTCTTCGACTTCTTCAGTAGCAGCATCTTGAGGTTGTGTATTGAGAGTCAAAACATCCAATTCCTCCACTAGCTTGTTTAGACGCTCAGTTTGCCGACCAATCGTGGCTAAGTAGTGGAGCCGCTCCTCTTCCTTAATCACTCCATCTAAAATTCCCTCCACAGTAACTTGAATGGAGGTAATGGGAGTTTTAATATCGTGAGAGAGCTGCGCAATCATCATTCTCTTTTCTTGCTCGCTCTCATCAAGTGATTGAAAGGTGGCTTGCAAATTGTGGGACATATCATTAAAAGCCTGGCCCAGCTCTTGAAATTCTAACGGGCCTTTGGTTTCGATTTCTGTGCTGAAATCCTTGCTTGCTATATCCTGAGCTTGTTTTTTCAAATGTTTCAGAGAAGAGAACACAGGCGACAAAAGAAAGATGCTCACTGCAGCGCCAATGAAACTAGCAATCAAGGTCATTCCAACTAGAAAGTAAACTTCACTTTTCTCAATCAACATTCGTTGGACTGCCCAAAAAACGACCAAAATCGTTAGTAGAGTCGACACTAGATACCCCACTAGAATATAGTTTTTTAATTTCATTTTCTACCTCTTGGTTTTTCCATCTTATAGCCCAAACCCCAGACAGTTTTGATAGCAGGAGCATTTGAATTTGTATACTTAGTCAACTCTTGCCTCAAAGCATGGATATGAACATTGAGTGTATTGGTATCATCCACATAGTCCTCTTGCCATACCTTCTCGTAAAGTTCCGTCTTTGAAAAGACTCTCTCAGGATTGCTGGCTAATACCCATAGAAGTTCAAAGGATTTTACTGTCAATTCCAAAGGTTGATCCCCAATGCGAACCTCATGAGTCACATGGTTGATTACCAAGTCACCAAACTCGATCTGTTCTGTCTCTCTTCCACGGCTAAGGCGACGCAAGATATTATTTACTCTTAAAACCAATTCGCGTGGGCTAAAGGGTTTGACTATAAAATCATCTGCCCCCAAACTTAATCCATAAATCTTATCCTGCTCGCTTGTCTTAGCAGTTGTAAAGAGGAAGGGTTGATCCGGAGCGATATACTGAACTTCACTGATAAAATCATAACCGTCCATATTGGGCATCATGATATCTGTGATGATGAGGTCGATAGATTTTTTTCTGAAAAGTTCTAATCCCTCCTTGCCATCATGGGCGACTAAAACATCGTATCCTGCCTGTAAAAGATAGCGATTTTGAATATCTAGAATATCTATCTCATCATCAACCAGCAAAATTGTCTTTTTCATCTGACACTCCTTCGATAAAAACAGTGTTATACTTGCTTTAGTATAACACTATTTTCTCTAATGTTTAAATGATTTGAATCTTAATCTTCTCGTTTGGTTGTCAAACCCAAAAGTCCAACAAGACCTGCCAAGGCTAGACCAAAGATACCAAGGCCAGCTGTAGCCGTTTTAGCTTCCCCAGTATTTGGTAACATCGCTTTATCATCTTTTTTCATCATATTAGCCATTGGGCTAGAAGCTGGTTGATCTACTTTCATATCTGACATATGGTGATTTGTACCCATCATACCCTCAGTCGTACCTGTAGAGCCTGTTTCAGAAGGCTTCGTATTCATCTGACCTTGTTGAGATGGTGTTGACGCCATTTCTTTTCCACGAAGCTGAATCGTTACTTGACGAGTTGCGATAAGATTGGTCAAATCAGGTTTACCATCTTTAGAACCATACACTTTGACAGTAGCTTGGTAAGTGTGAGTGCCATTGGCACGAAGTTGGTCTAGAAGGGCTTGTCCTTCTTTGCCTGTCGTGTTGCCATTCAAATCCACTTCGTAGAAATATTGGCCTTTAGCCAAGCCTTCAAGTGGCAATAGCGCTGGGTTCTTCGCTGTTCCATTGTCAGACCATGGGGCTTTGTCGGAAGCTTTTAACAAGAGGCGAGTCAACATACCATCTCCACCAAAAGCTTCGTATGGAATAACTTGGTTGACACCGGCCAAGAAAGGTCCAGGAACCTTAGCCTTATCAAGGTAGCTAGCTGGAACATCAATCATGTCTTTGACATTGTCAACAACAGACTCTTTAACCTGATTTGGTGTGGTCAAACCATTCAAATTAACAGTCAAATCTTTAGTCGCTACGAGGTTAGTTAAGTCAGGCTTGCCGTCTTTTGCACCGTACACCTTGATGGTGGCCTTATAACTTTGAGTTCCATTTTGTTTTAGGAGGTCAAGAAGCTCTTTATCAGATTTTCCTTGAGTTCCGGCCAAATCCACTTCATAAAAGTAGAGGCCTTTGCCCAATTTCTCTACTGGTGGGAGAGCGGGATTTTTAGCTGAACCATTGTCTGACCATGGAGCCTTATCAGAGGCCTTCAAGATCAGGCGAGTCAACATACCATCTCCACCAAAAGCTTCATATGGAATGACTTGATTGACACCAGCTGTAAATGGACCTGGGAAATTAGCTCTATCCAAGTAAGAAGCTGGGACATCTACTGTATCTTTGGTGTTGTCGGCCACACCTTTTTGCACTTCAGCTGGGGTGGTCAAGCCATTCAAATTAACAGTCAAATCTTTAGTCGCTACCAGATTAGTTAAGTCAGGCTTGCCGTCTTTTGCACCGTACACCTTGATGGTTGCCTTATAACTTTGCGTACCATTTTGTTTCAAGAGGTCAAGCAGCTCTTTATCTGATTTTCCTTGGGTGCCTGCCAAGTCTACTTCGTAGAAGTAAAGGCCTTTGCCCAATTTCTCTACTGGTGGGAGAGCAGGATTTTTAGCTGTTCCGTTGTCGGACCATGGAGCCTTATCGGATGCTTTCAAGATAAGGCGAGTCAACATGCCGTCACCAGCGAAGAATTCGTATGGAATGACTTGGTTGACACCAGCTGTAAATGGACCTGGGAAGTTGGCCTTGTCTAGGTAAGTGGCTGGGACATCTACTGTGTCTTTGGTGTTGTCGGCCACACCTTTTTGCACTTCAGCTGGAGTGGTCAAACCATTCAAGTTGACAGTCAAATCTTTAGTCGCTACAAGATTGCTCAAGTCTGCCTTGCCGTCTTTTGCACCGTACACCTTGATAGTAGCTTTATAGCTTTGCGTACCATTTTGTTTCAAGAGGTCAAGCAACTCTTTATCTGATTTGCCTTGGGTGCCTGCTAAATCCACTTCGTAGAAGTAAAGGCCTTTGCCCAATTTCTCTACCGGTGGGAGAGCAGGATTCTTAGCTGTTCCGTTGTCTGACCATGGAGCCTTGTCGGAGGCTTTCAAGATAAGACGAGTTAACATACCGTCACCAGCGAAGAATTCATATGGAATGACTTGGTTGACACCGGCTGTGAACGGTCCAGGGAAATTAGCTTTATCTAGATAAGTGGCTGGGACATCTACTGTGTCTTTGGTGTTGTCGGCCACACCTTTTTGCACTTCAGCTGGAGTGGTCGCTGGTTGCGCTTCACTGGCTTGTCCAGAAACTGTAGACGCAGGACTTTCCACAGGTTTAACTGCATCTTCTGTTTGTTTCTTAGAGTCAGGTTGTGCTTGCACTTCTTCTTTTGGCGCTACTTCCGGCTCTTTAGCAGTTACGTCCGCTTTTTCTGAAGAGCTTGTCGTATCCAAACTTGCTTTAGGTGTTGGAACAGACTGTTCTGAAGGAAGAGCTACATCGACTGCTTTTTTGAGAACCTCTGCTGGTAAGGCGCTCTTTTCACTCACCGAAGCAGCGTCTGGTACGACTTGGGCAGGAGTCGGATTGACGACATCAGCATGAGCAGAACTTGGTTGACCAACTAGGACAAAGAAGCCACTAGCCACAACAACTGAAGCAACACCGACACTGAGACGACGGATAGACCATCGAGTATATCTTTGATTTGGATTGAATTTCATAGGATTCTCCTTAGAGTTTTTCTTTATTTGATGACTCTAGTATAATCTCCTAAAATTAAAAAGGATTAAGAAAAAGTTAAAATTTTTCTTAAATCCCTCTTATAAAATACTTATATTGATTCATTAATCATTGAGGAAGAAAACAGCCCTTCCTCTCCTACTCACTAAGCTCTGTTAGAGTATCCAAATGTTGGTTATTGATCACCGCCATGATATAGGCGCCTGACCGTAAAAGGTCATCGGGACCGAATTGAACATCTAGAGGAGCATTTTCATAGTCACGAAATCCAAGTATATTGAGATTGTATCGCTCACGTAAATCTAGCTGGCTAAGGCTTTTCCCCGCCCAAGATTGAGGGATTCTCATCTCGACAATTGAAACATTCTTGTCCAACTGAAAGACATCTACGCTGTTATGAAAGAGAATTCTCTGCGCTAACGAACGTCCCATTTCAAATTCCGGTGAGATGACCGAGTCCGCACCAATTTTCTCCAGTACCTTTTTGGCCATGTGACTTTTTACCTTGGCAATGACGGTCGGCACCCCTAGACTTTTACAGTGCATGACTGCAAGAACACTGGATTCTAGATTTTCCCCCGTTGCGACAACCACGGTATCGCAGGTGTCAATCCCCGCTGATAGAAGGAGTTCTTCATCCGTGATATCCCCAACTACCCCACGCGCCAGCACGGGTTCAAATTGATTAATGCGCTCCTCGTGGTCATCAATAGCAATGATATTCATATGATGCTTGGCAAGAGCAGCCAAAACACTGCTCCCAAAAATTCCCAAACCTAAAATTCCAATTGTCCGATCTGACATCGTTTTTCCTTTCTTATCCGATAGTGATATCTGCTTTCATATAGTGAATCATATCTTTCTTGTCTGGCTGGTATTCTGCTAAACTTACCAGTAATGTCAAGGGGCCAATACGGCCGATAAACATCAACAACATAACGATACTGAGAGCTAACTTGCCTAACTCCGGTGTTAAATTCGCCGTCACTCCAACTGTCGCAAGAGCTGAAATGGTCTCAAACATGAGGTAGATAAAGCGCGGATTTCCCTCTGCTGTTATCCCTAATAGAATCAAGCCCAGCAAGAAAGTCAGCAAGAAGATAATAAAGACACTGAAAGATTTTTGCACGGTTCGAGGTTCAATAGTTCTCCGAGCCACATTTGCATGAGGCAAGCCCAATAGTTCACTACGAGCGAAGGCTAACAAGACAAAGAAGGTCGTAATCTTGAGTCCCCCTGCTGTCCCTCCAGGCGCCCCGCCCAGAAACATCTGCAAGATGTAGATCAGCAAGGTGACCGGTCGAGCCTGGGTGTAATCAATAGAGGCAAAACCTGCCGTTCTCATGCTGACAGTCTGGAAAAAGCTAACCAGCAGTTTCTCTGGGACGCTGAGATTCCCAATCGTCCCTGAATTGTTCCACTCGATTAAGAGAGTCGATACTGTTCCAAAGAGCAAAATTCCCGCCGTTAAAAAGAGAACCAACTTGGTATGGAAACGCAGGCGGCGTTTTTTCTTTTTCCCAAACTGGGTCGCTAGGTCAAACCAGACCATAAATCCTAGGCCACCCGTTATAATCAATCCTGCAATTACTAGATTGATCAAAGGGTCCGTCTGAAAGACTGCCAAACTCGTACTTCCAAAATTATCAAATCCAGCATTGCAGAAAGCTGAAATGGCCAAAAAGATAGAGCTTAACATCCCTCGCCCCCAGCCAAATTCGGGGATAAAGCGAAAACTCAAGAGAAGGGCACCGAGCCCCTCCACTAGAAAAGTCGTCAGAAAGATTGAACGGATGAAATCCTTTAAAGACTGGGTTTCCCCATAACTAAAACTTTCTTGAATAGTCTCACGGCTACGAAGACTGAGCTTTTGTTTCCCTTGGATATAAAAGATTCCAATAAAGGTCATAAGCCCCAATCCACCGATCTGGATCAACAGCATGCAAATCAACTGGCCCCAGATATTGTAAGTAGAGGCCACCGGCTGGGTGAAGAGCCCTGTCACACAGACCATGGACACAGTCGTAAAGAGATGGTCAAAGTAGGTCGCTTGTGACGTTGCTGCTTGAACCCAGGGTAGGCTTAAAAGGAGCGAGCCCAAGAAGATAACTAAGGCAAAACTTAAAAAGATGCGACGAGCTGGTGATAATCGAACCAGCGTCGTCTTGATTTTTTCCAAAAAAGATTTGAATAACATAGCTACATTGTACCATAAAAACAGTAAGAGCACTCACATGTAGTGCACAATGGCAAGACAGAGTTCGAGTGCCTTATCAAAAGCTTCCGAACCCCAGTCACGACTGTCGTAGTTGTCCAGATCTGCCAAGGAATCTGCGGTAAAGAGTAACTCTCCCCAGACAACCCCACGTAGCTGAGCCACTGCCGCAAGAGCCGAGCACTCCATTTCCACAACAGCGCAGCCTTCTTCCTTGCGATAGGCAACCTTTTCAGCCGTCTCTCGGTAAAAACCATCTGTCGTCCAGGTCATAACTTCCTCATAAGGAATGCCTCTTTGCTCCAAAACTTGCTCAATGGCAGAAACAGCCTCAATCTGTATCTCCACATAACGAGAAGGTGCTACATAGTGGTAGCTGGTCCCCTCATCTCGCAGAGCGCGAATAGGGATGAGAAAAGCATTCTCTTCTATATCGGCTAGTACGCCACAGGTTCCAGTGGAGATGATTTGCTCTACACCATAGCCAATCAACCAATCCATAAACTGGGCCGCTGGGGCAGAACCCACGGGCGCCTGGGCCAGACAGATCTCCTCACCCTTGTAGTTGACGACATAGACTGGATAAGTCTTGGTGGCAGAAACGAACTCACCAACACAGTCCGCCCCTACTTCCTGAGCATAACGGTCAATCTCTTCCTCCAAAAACGCATAGATGCACTTCTTTGGCAACTTTAAATCTAGCCCCTCATGTGTTGGCATAAGGACCGCTTGGGGATTGTCGTCAAACTCTAAAATGGGAATCGCATGCTTCTGAATCATAGCCCACCTCCTCTAATTTTGTACTATTGTATCAAAAGCTGACGGAGTGTCAAGGAGTTGTCTTTAGCAATCCAGAAATCTCCTCTTCCATACACTTAAGAAATCGTTGCACTGCTGAAGAGGTCGGTTTCTGTTTTGGCAAAATGATTGAGGACTTATAAACACATATCAAATCCAATAACAAAAAGACATGAATCTGAAATAAGCAGAACATGTCTTTTTTAGCTTGTTTGAAAGTCAAGTAAATAAACCTTAGTTCTTCTAGAACTCCCTTATTTCCACAAACCACCTAAAATCTGTTCTTCTAATAGGTCTAAGTCTTCCTCTTTTATTTCTCCATTATCGCTAACGATATAAAGCTGAGCGAAGTAAGCCAACAATGGACCAACACAAATACGAACCATTTGAGGAATCGTTATCTCTGGATTTACACGTGGATCTGCTAGCAATTCCTTATGAAGCACTCGAAGTTTATCTTGAATAGCATTCCAGATAAAAATCTGTTCATTTTTTAGTTTCTTATTTGAAAAACTCTCCTGCAGAATGATTTTCATCAAAGCACGATTTTTTTTGAGATAGCTCATACGATCGTGGACGAGATAACGAACCCTCTCTTCTGTCGTTTCAAAAGCTAAGAGTTCCTCAAAAAAACTACCGAAAATGCCTGGGACTACAGGATGTAAAATAGCCGTCAGTAGATCATCCTTCGTCTTAAAATACTTAAACAAAGTTGCCTGGCTTAGTCCAGCACGCTCAGCTATGTGAAGAGTTGAGGTCCCATGGTAACTCCTGGTTGATATGAGATCCACTGCTGCCTGCATGATTTTTTTCTTTCCTTGAGGGTAATTCGCTTCTTCTAAGTAATCTTCAAACGATTCAAAAACAGTCTTATCCATCTAATCTTCACACCTTTTTAGCATTATTTATGTTGATTTCTAAACTTTACGATAACGACGCAATCCAACAATATTGAGAATTGTTAAAATGATCAAGAAAATCATTAAAACACCAAGATTTGGCAAAATATCACCAAGATTGTGTCCGTAAAGAATAATCTGGCTTATTGCATCACCAGAATAGGTTAATGGCAAAAATTTCCCCACAGTTGGAGCCCATTCTCCCATGGATGACAATGGAATAATCCCTGAGAAAAAGAGTTGAGGCATAATCACGAGAGGAATAAATTGCATCATTTGGAATTCTGATTTTGCTAGAGTAGACAAGAGAATTCCAAAAGCTAGTGCTACAAGAGCCAGTACCACATTAACTATTATAACATTTAAAATATTTCCTACAACTTCTACATCTAGTAGCCAAATTGCTGCTAAGACGACAACTGCCGTTTGAAAAATCGCAATAATACCGTAAGACAACATATAGCCATAGACGATTTCAGAACGTTTCACTGGGGTTGCTAACAAGCGATCCAAGGTTCCACTTGTGCGCTCTTTCAAAAGTGCCATACCAGAAATCAAAAAGACAAAGAAAAAGACCACAAAGCCAATTAAAATTGGAATCATATGTGCAAAGAATCCAGTATTTTTATCTCCATATTGGTAAGATTCTTTGATTTCAGGCGCCTTTGCATCTAATTTCAATTGTGGAAGAGCTTGTTTGACACGAGATAATAACTGATCGGTGCCTTCATTGACGATACTTGTTCGTAACACTTGTCGTGTCATAGTTGTTTTAGAAGCATCCGTATTTGCGTAGTCGACCTGATACTCACCATCTTTATACGATATGACTGCATCTACTTTCTCGTCAGCTAGAGCTTTTTTAGCCTGATCTAAGTCTTGATAAGTCTCGACGTCCACATGATCGAGCTCATCCATTTTCGTTACCAAACCAGTTGGTAGATCTTGTGTCGCTAACTTGACATTCACGGTTGTACTAGCTGAAAACATGAGGTTCATCAGCCACATAATAAATACCGGCGCTACAAACATCATAGCCAAGGTTCGTTTGTCACGAAGCAATTCTTTGATAACTTTTTTAGCAATAGCAATGGTTCTCATCTTACTCTCCTTCTGCTTTCAAAAATACTTCTTCAATACTTGAAACTTGATAACTATCTTTTAAGTGTTGCGGTGTATCAAAAGCAATGATTTTTCCACCTAATAACAAGCCGACCTTATCCGCTAACTCTGCTTCATCCATAACATGGGTAGTAACTAATATCCCAATCCCATTGTCTCTAAGCGCGAATAATTCTTTCCAAATTTTCTTTCGAAGAGAAGGGTCGATTCCAACTGTCGGTTCGTCCAAAATCAAGAGCTGAGGATTCCCCAGAAGCGCGATGGCTAAAGACAAGCGTCGCTTCATTCCTCCAGAATAACCGGATACTGTTTTATTCAAATGCTCTGTCAGATCCACAACTTGAGCCACATGGGCAATTTCAGCTGTCAGATCTCTTTTGGATAGCCCTTTTAGCTGACCAAAAAATTCTAGATTTTCTTGACCTGACAAAGCCTCATATAAGGCATCTGACTGGGCCATATAACCAATATCTCCTAAAATATGGCGATTGGGCATAGTGTGATTTAACACTAAAGCTACGCCTCCATCAGCCTTTTCCATTCCTAACGCAGTCTTAATCATAGTTGATTTACCAGCACCAGACGGACCAATTAATCCTATAATTTCTCCTGTCTGCAATTCAAAGCTGACATGATTCAGAACTATTTGATGGTCAAAAGATTTTACTAAATCTTGTAAATGTAGTAATGTTTTCATTTACTTCCTCCTTGGTGAGTGATTACTCACTTACTAAATATAAACCTATTATAGTGAGTAATCACTCACTTGTCAAGAAAAAAATCTAAATTCTTTAAAAAATAAAGCACCAGATATTATTATCTGATGCTTATAATGGATAGCTATTGCTTTTAGAGCTGTTTCTAAATTTCTTCACGATACTCTGAAATTGTCTGTCCTGTCCACTTTTTAAAGGCCTATTCTTCCTCTACTTTTCTCAGCCAATCCAACCATCGTCATTGCTGTCACAACCTTGATGATTTTAGCAATGGAAATTCATTTTACTCATTTTTATATGAAACAGACTAAGAAATTTTCAAGACCTAATTGAAACCAAATTAGTCCTTGGAAGTCAAAAAATCCTCGAACTCTACGCTGACCGTCTAGCAGAATCAGACCAAATGCGGCATGGCATTTCTAAGAATTCGGTTAAGGGACGTAACCTACAAGCTGCTTACGTGGATGGATTGACTTTGGGAAACTTCTTCGCCTTCAACCAAGGACTAAATAAAATGGGCGACCAAGCGCTTCCTTTTAAAATTCACCCTGAACATTTTGTATTCACTGGGGTGCACAGTGGACAGGAAATGATGGAGTTGATTGGAGAGTACGGACAACCAACTTATCAAAAAATCTTTATCAGTCTAGATGCTGAAACCCAGTCGTTCCTGATACTGCTACTCTCATGTCCGATCCAAGCTTTGATATCAAGATGTATGGCATGCACCAGTTCAAAATGAAAAAAGGTGGACTTCGCATCAAATTAGGTGTCTTTTCCCCAGAAGCAGCCCCAAGCGAGATGGTGCTCGGTCACCAAGAACACCTAGCAGTTGAATTCTTTAATTTCCTCACAATCGCCTATCAAAACAAAACATTTAAAGGAAAACTACTCAATACCCTCTTAAAATTCAAGAAATTTAAGTAAACAAAAACGGGTGACTGAATAATTTAGCCTTTGAAAGCTACGATTATAAAACCACTCGTAACATATGAATCTATCACTCATATAAAAAGATAGCCATTCTAATTGAATGCTATCTTTTTTGCTTATCCTTGTCCGCCAGGGGCTGGACCGCCGCCTTGAGGACCTCCATTTAGGTCACCGCCTCCAGGCATGGAGTTGACAATTTCCGTTTGTTTTTCGCCGTTGAGATAGATATCCCCGCCTGTGTAGGTCGCTGTTCCATCAAAGTCAAAACCTGTTTGACCAATCATTTTAATGGTTCCACCTGTGACCGTGATATTGCCGTTTGAATCGATTGGGTCTGTATCCCCTTGACCAACTTCTACTGTCAGGTTACCACCGTTCATAGTGAAGAAAATTTCACTCTGTTGGGCATTTTTGTTGGCTGCATTGACTCCATCATCTGTTGAATAGATGTTAATATCCCCTCCATTGATAGTGACTGACTTACCTTCAAGTCCTTCTGTCGAATTCTTGACGGTGTAGGTCCCACTATCGATGACGAGGTCTCCAGAAGCGTGGATGCCATCATCCCCTGCTGTAACGGTAATCTTGTTGTTAGATAGGTACATGGTTCCGACTGAAGTATCTTCATCATTATCCACCTTGACTCCATCTTCTTTGGCATCGATAGTCATGGTCGTACCAGTGATGTTGAGGGTGTCGTTGGCCTTGATACCATTGTTTTTCTTGCCATCTACATTGAGAGTTCCTTTACCGTTGATGGTCAAATCCACCTTAGAAAAGAGAGCTGCATCAGCTTTTTCGTCACTGTTCGAGCTTGAGTCAGAGAGACTGTTGGTGGTTCCCTCTGCTAGAGTCAGGTAGACGTGGCCGGCTGATGTCGCAGATATCGCTGCATTGGTATTGGTCATGGTTGCACCTTTTAGGACTAGATGAACATCTGCCGACTTATCTGCCTCGACCTTGATCTGCACTCCGTCAGACTGACCTGAAATCACATAAGTTCCAGATTTTGTGATGGTCACTGTTGATTCAGAGACTGTCACCCCATCTCCAGAGACGTTTGCTGATGAGCCAGATAACTCAATCTTAGAAGCTGTGCTTTCATCATAAGAAGTATCATTGTCCTTCTCTGTAAAATAGGATGATTGATTTGTCTTTGTTGCAGTTGTTGTGGCACTATTTGTCGTTGCATTGGTATTGGATGAAGTTGTTGACTGGGAACATGCTGCCATCAGTACCATTGCCGTTAAACTCGTTGCGAGTAGGGGCCATTTTTTTGATTTCATACCTTTTTCCTCTCCTTCGTATGATATAGCTAGACAGTCTACAGAAGATTCCTGAAACGAAACTAAAACTTTTCTGAAAGTTTTCTTAAATTCAGTTTGGATTAGATTTCGCCTAGTAATTTTTTAGAAAGGGCTGCTAAAACAATTTTTGAACTCTAGACTACCTTTAATAGATTTTTAAAACCAACATCCCTCAGTGCGATGTTTCCTTGACCAAGAAAGCAAAAAAGAAGAAAAATTTATAAGATTAGAGTTCATAAAAAGAACAGCCTGGGCTGTTCTTTTTAGTTTTCTTTTACTGGTATTTCCTTGATAACACGCGCAGGATTCCCACCTAGGACAACATTATCTCCAAAGGACTTGGTAATCACGGCCCCTGCTCCAGCAACGACATTATTTCCTAGTGTCACTCCAGGAAGGACGATGACGCCTCCTCCAGCCCAGAAATTATCTCCGATGGTGATGGGCTTGCCGTATTCGACCCCTGAATTGCGTTCATACGGATCCAGTGGATGGAGTGGGGTTAAAAACTGACAGTTGGGACCAATCATGGCGTTGTTCCCGATGCGAATCGGACAAACATCCAGCATGGTCAAGTTCCAATTAGAATAAAAATTTTCCCCTAGATGGATATTGACTCCATAATCGACCACCAGATGTGGATTGACATAGAGATTTTGCCCAGTTGAGCCAAACCAAGTCTTGATAATATCCGCTCCCTTCAAGGGATCTTCTTCCCGGTTAAAGGCAGCCTGTTTTTGGCGAGAAACCTGAGCCAAGGCCCGTAACTCGGAATCAAACGGATGATAGGGTTCTCCTGCTATCATTTTCTGGTATTCACTGATCATAGTATCACCTCATACTTACTTTGGAGCCCATCATATCAAAAAGCCTTTGAAAGGTCAAGAATAGCCTGCTTTCTAAACTCTCAAAACCAAGCCCTCTCCCAAGTCAAAACAACTTGCTTGACAAAAGCTTGACTTCATGGTTTAATATACCCCATAAGGGTATATTTGGAGGTGCTTATGTTTCACTTATTATTTACAAAAATTGACAGTATTTCTACCAGCGAGCTAGAAGCTAAACTCAGAGAACCGATTCAGCTACTGGATGTTCGGACGCCTACGGAATTCCATAGAGGTCATATCAAAAATGCCAAGAATGTCCCTCTATCCGAAATCGGATCTTATGCACCAACGACAAAAGAAACACTCTATGTCATTTGTCATTCTGGTGTGCGAAGCAAACTAGCTGCGAAGAAGCTAAAGAAAAAAGGCTACGATGTCATCAATGTCCGAGGCGGTATGAGCGCTTGGACAGGTAAGGTCATCTAGAAGCATAAAGGAGAAAATCAATGAAAATTATCATTGTCGGGGGAGTTGCAGGCGGTATGTCAGCAGCAACCCGCCTCAGACGTCTCATGGAAGACGCTGAAATCACTATTTTTGAGAAAGGTCCCTTTGTTTCCTTTGCAAACTGCGGACTTCCTTACTATGTTTCAGGAGAGATTGCAAACCGCGATAGTTTATTAGTCCAAACTCCTGAAAGTCTCAAAGCACGCTTTAATCTCGGTGTGCGACCATTTCACGAGGTTATCCAGATTTCGCCAGAAGAACACACTGTGACCGTACGCCATGATGGACAGGAATTCACAGAAAGCTACGACAAGTTGATCCTCTCCCCAGGAGCTAAACCATTTGTTCCTACCATTGAAGGTTTGGCAGAAGCTAAGAATGCCTACACGCTCCGCAATGTTCCCGATCTTGATGAAATTATGGCGGCCTTGGACAATCATCCAAAAGAAGCTGTCGTCATCGGTGCAGGCTTTATCGGGCTTGAAATGGCTGAAAACCTGGCGAAACGTGGATTACAAGTTACCATCGTTGAGAAAGCACCCCATGTCTTGCCACCATTAGATCAGGAAATGGCGGCCTTTGTCCAAGCAGAATTGCTGGCAAATGGTGTCCGCGTTATCACTTCCCAGTCTGCAACTCGATTTGAAGACCAAGGAAAAGTCATCGCTCTCGAAAACGGTCAAAAGATCACTTCTGACCTCACCATCCTTTCTGTCGGTGTTGAACCTGAAAATGGACTAGCTAAGGCTGCAGGGATTGAACTGGGACTTCGTAGTGGGATCCTGGTCGATGAACATTATGAAACCAGTCAAAAAGATATTTTTGCAGTTGGGGATGCCATCGTCGTCAAGCAAGAGATTACGGGCCAAGACGCTCTCATCTCTCTTGCTTCTCCTGCCAATCGTCAGGGACGCCAAGTGGCGGACGTCATCGCAGGACTCGGTCGTACAAACAAGGGCAGCATCGGCACTGCTATCGTTCGTGCCTTTGATATGACAGCCGCTTCGACTGGTCTCAGCGAACGTATCCTTCGCATGAATCAACTCCCTTACAAGGTACTTCATGTCAGTGGAAAAGATCACGCTGGTTATTATCCAGGCGCTACTGATATGACCTTAAAACTCCTCTTTGACCCAACCACTGGAAAAATCTACGGTGCCCAAGCAGTTGGAAAGAAAGGTGTTGATAAGCGAATTGATATCCTAGCCACAGCCATCAAAGGAAATCTCACCGTCTTTGACTTGCCAGAATTGGAGTTTACCTATGCACCACCATTTGGCTCTGCTAAGGATCCCGTCAATATGCTGGGCTATGCAGCCTTGAACCTAATCGAAGGTTTAAGCGACAATATTCAATGGTACCAACTAGAAGACGAACTAGCCGCCGGTAAGAAATTTCTAGATGTACGGACAAGTGGCGAATTCCAAAGTGGTCGACTCAAAGTCGATACCATCCACATCCCCCTAAACGAACTACGGGAACGCTTGGATGAACTAGACAAGAACCAAGCCTACATCGTTAGCTGCCACAGTGGTTTGCGCAGCTATATCGCAGAGCGTATCCTCAAGCAAGCAGGATTTACCGTCCAAAACCTTGACGGCGCTTATTCACTATACAAAATGGCTAATCCAGAAGGAGTAGAATATGCTAACTAATATCAGCATGGCTGACTTTTATGAAAAATATCAAAATGAAAATCTAGATCTTATCGATGTCCGTGAAGTACATGAATTCCAAGCAGGACATGCACCAGGTGCCAAAAATCTTCCGTTAAGTACCTTGGAGCAAGGCTACAAAGAACTCAAACCGGACCATGAATACCATGTCATCTGTCAAGGTGGAGTGCGTTCTGCCTCTGCCTGTCAATTTCTCAGCGCCCAAGGCCTCACCGTTACCAATGTAGAAGGTGGTATGAATGCTTGGCCCGGTCAAGTAGAATAAGCAAATGAAACTGGGAAGCAACTCAATTTCTGGAGAAAATGAAGTAATACTCAATGAAAATCAAAGTGCAAACTAGGAAGCTAGCCGCAGGCTGTACTTGAGTACGGCAAGATGAAGCTGACGTGGTTTGAATTTGATTTTCGAAGAGTATAAATCTCCCCACAATAAAACGCATAGTATCAAGGCTTTTCAACACCTGATAGTATGCGTTTTTTAATTTTAAAGACTTTTTACCCAGCCTCTTTTGATTCAAATTAAACTATTCTATTAATAGTTAGATATGCCTTTGCAACTATCGTCTCAAAAAATTAGTTCATTTCCGTTTAATCAGGTATCGGATGGCCTTTTCTAGGCGTTCCTTTTGAGCCTCGGGATCATCTAGTGGTTGGTTAATGCAGGCGGTGAGATTTTCCGTAATCATCATCTCAATCACGCGCTCAACACTCGATTTCACTGCTGTCAACTGCGTCACAATATCAGCGCAGTCACGATCTTCTTCAATCATCTTTTGAATCCCACGCAACTGGCCCTCTGAACGTTTCAAGCGTGTTATATACTTTGAGTTTGTCATTTCTTTTTCCTTGCTCGATTTTTCTTCATTATATCTCGAATAAGGGGCTTTGTCAAAATTCTCATCCCATCTGTCTTTGTAGGAACTTATCTCATATCTGTGTTTTCATGATATAATAGTAAAAAAACTGTTCAGAATGGACGTTCTTATGAATTCTATCTATGATAGCTGTGAAGCCTATTTACCCATCATCTTGCAAACCTTTATTCAAGACATAGAAGAGGCCGCAGCCAATTACAAAAAAGAAACCAACCTCAAACTATATGAGCATTTGAATGCGCGCATCAAAACAGAAAAAAGCATGCGTGAAAAATGCCAACGCAAGGGCCTTCCTCAGACAAGTCAATCTGCTCTTAAAGAAATACGAGATGCTATTGGCGTTCGAATCATCACAGGCTTTACAGATGATATCTACCGCATCGTAGAGTATATTCGCCAGATGCCAAGCATCCATATTTTCAAAGAGAAAGACTATATCCGTCAGGTCAAACCCAACGGCTACCGTTCCTATCATCTGATTCTAGAGGTAACCACTCCCTACCCAGACTGTCTGGGAAATGACCAGGGTACCTATTTTATCGAGATTCAACTGCGCACAATTGCCATGGACTCCTGGGCTAGCCTCGAACACCAGATGAAATACAAGAAAAACATCCAAAATCCTGAGCGAATCACGCGCGAGCTCAAACGTTGTGCCGATGAGCTTGCTTCTTGTGACTTGACCATGCAGACCATCCGTGATTTGATTCAGCGCTCTGATCAAGACTAAGGAGAACCTATGAAAATCCTACTTGCCGAAGATGAAAACCAACTAAACCGTGTTATCACTGTTGCTTTAGAACACGAAGGCTACAGCGTTGATTCTGTTTTTAACGGACAAGACGCTGTCGAAAAGGCTGAATCTAACCACTATCACCTCATGATTTTTGACATCATGATGCCAATTAAAACTGGAATCGAAGCCCTCAAAGAAATTCGCCAGGCAGGCAATACGACTCACGTCATCATGTTGACAGCCATGGCCGAAGTGGATGACCGCGTAACTGGACTTGATGCAGGTGCTGACGACTACTTGACCAAACCTTTCTCGCTCAAGGAACTCTTGGCTAGACTCCGTTCTACTGCACGCCGCCTGGAAGACTATACCCCGGATACAGTCCAATTAGGAAATACTCGCTTGGATATTGACGAACAAGAATTAGCTGCTACAAACAGCATTCGTTTAGGGAAAAAGGAAACCCAACTCTTGACTCTCCTCATCCAGCACGCTAACCAACCCCTCAGTTGTCAACAACTACTAGAGCAGGTCTGGCCAGATGAGTTGGAAGAAAGTGATCACGAGCTCGTTTTTCTCTATATTTCCTACCTACGCCAAAAACTCCAAAGTGTCCAGTCTAGCTTACAGATACTTGGGCCGGCAGAAGGCCCCTTCCAATTAACAGGAGGTGACTAGATGTTTCGAAAGCTTCGTATCAAATTTATCGCAACGGCTACTCTTGCCATCACTCTGATTCTAACCTTCTTTCTAGTTTTGATGAATAGTATCGTCTACACTCAGACTGAGGACAACATTCACACTGTTCTCTCTATCTTAACCAAGAATGAGGGGGAACTTCCTATTACTGACGAAGTCAAAGAAAGTCTGACTGAGAAAAATATCCAGGAAGGAATCGTCTATAATTTCCAATACTTCTCCGTCAGAGAAAAGGAAAATGACTACGCCATCTCTCTCACAAATGTTCAATCCTTAACTGAGGATGAGGTCAAAAGTTTTCTCCCCAATGTCCTCAAAAAGCAGGAGACTTATGGCACTATTACTCATAAGGGGCGTTATTTTACCTACCAAGTGAGCCAATCTACGACTGGGAAACTGCTGGTCTTCTTTGAAACGACTTACTATATCCGGGAACGCAGTACCCTACTTCAAGTTTCTATCTGGCTAGCCTTAGCTAGCTTACTCCTCCTCATACTACTCTTCACCTTGATTTCAGGGATTGTCATTCGTCCTTTTATCAAAAACTATGAAAAGCAACGGATGTTTATCACCAATGCAGGACACGAACTCAAAACACCTCTAGCCATCATTTCGGCCAATACCGAACTACAGGAGTTAATAGAGGGTGAGACTGAGTGGAGTATCAGCACTAAAGAACAGACGGAACGACTCAACCACCTGATTGGAAGACTCATCCGACTTGCTCGGCTCGAGGAACAAGAGGATATCAAACTAGCTCCTCAAAACATCTCCGTCATCGCTGAAAAGGTCGCCTCAGACTTTGCTCCTGTCTTTACCAAAGAGGATAAAAAATTTGAAAGCTTGATTGAAGCAGACCTTGTAGAGAAAGTAGCCCAAGAGGAATTTTATGAGCTTCTTAGCATCCTTCTTGACAATGCCCGAAAATATTGCGATCCCGCTGGAACGATTCGCTTGACGCTCCAACGCAAAAATTACCTACTACGCAAACGAACCTGCATCACTATTTCTAATGATTACAAGGATGGACAAGCAGCTAATATTAAGCGTTTCTTTGATCGCTTTTATCGTGCGGAGACCTCTCACAACAACCAAACCATATCTGGACACGGAATTGGCCTCTCTATGGCTCAGCATCTCGTCAGCCTATTTAGAGGTAAAATATTTGTCACCTACAAAAAACAGGTGATTACCTTTACAGTCTGGTTATAGCTATAGCTCTTTTACCCTTTATCATTTCATAAAAAGCGAACAAGTTCGCATTCTAAAAACAGAATACGAGCTTGTCCGCCTTTTTCTATGTCTCTAAAATAAATGACGTCTCTTTCTCATCGTGCCAAGCGAATGCGGGTCACAATGCCGTCTGGGTCTATAAGATTCAACTCACTCGAATGTAACCACTTGATCGGAGCTTCTACCTCTTGTGCTTGCTTAACGATGGCTAAGAGTTCTTCCTTGCTTTCGACCTCAAGGACGTAGTAGGACAAGCCAGGCAAGCCTTGCTCACGCGGACCTAGACCTTTTCCAGCCCATTCGTTGACAGCCAGGTGGTGATGGTACTTCCCGGCTGCTATCCAACTTGCACTCGGAATACTAAATTTATCCTCTAGCCCTAACACTTTTTGATAAAACTGGCTCGCCGCACGACTATCCTTCACCGATAGATGGATATGCCCCATTCTCGTCCCTTCAGCTAGGATAAAGGGATCCACCCTTTCCCCTAACTCATAAATGTCCTGTGCCGCAAGGGCTTCGGTCACACCGATAATGCGGCCGTCTTCTCGAATATCCCATGAAGAAACTGGTTTATCACGGTAGAGTTCAATGCCATTTCCTTCCAAATCCTCCAGATAAAGGGCCTCGCTGTATCCATGATCTGCACCCCCAACCAGAGGAATGCGTAAATCACTTAGGTGTTTCAAGACATCTGCCAAGGCTTTTCGTGTCGGCAACAAAATCGCCAGATGGTAGAGCCCATAATGCTCCCTTACTTCGCCAGACTTTTCTGTCGCAATCAAGTGGACCAAGGCTTTTCTACCAAGTCCCAAAATCGCTTCTGTCTCTGTTTGAGATAAAATCTCCAAGCCAATAATCTGATGATAAAAAGCCGCCTGACTCTTCAAATCCTTGACATTTAAAACCACCTCGGCTAGGTAAATGTGGCTTTGGTATGCATAAGTCATAGGGTATCTCCTTTTTGTTGTAACTTTATATATTACATCAATTATACACTATTGAGATAGAATGTCAACGAAGACAACTCAAAAGAGCTGGGAGCCAGCTCTTCTTTTTATTTAACAACAAGCTCGTAACGAGTTTTGCTGGTAAAGGTTTGCCCTGCTTTGAGAATGACTTGGTCTTTGAGGTCACTGTGAATGGCATCTGGTAAAGCCTGCGCTTCTAGGGCAATCCCATTGTGCTGAACCATTGGTTGGCCTCCGATGATGACACTCTCATCCACAAAGTTTGCTGTGTAGACCACAAAGCAAGGGGCCTCTGTCTTGAAAAGTAGGAAGCGACCTGAGTTTTGGTCATAAAGGAAACCAGCATTGTCATGACCTGCAGGAAGGGCAAATGGGTGATCCAAACCAGATACCAACTGGATTTGCTCATCTTCCTCTGCAAATATATCCTTGAGCAAAGCACCATTGTAGATGTGTTTAACCACATCACGAGTAGCATCTGGAGTCTTAGCTGGAACACCGTCCGGAGCGATTGGGTAAATGCCCTCCGTATTTAGCTGAAAGACATGGCGGTCAACTGTCTGCGTGAAATCACCAGACAAGTTGAAGTAGCTATGATTAGTTGGATTGACAAGCGTATCCTGATCTGTCGTCACCTTATAGCTGACTTCGTAGGCACCAGTTTCTTCCAAGTGATAGCTGATCCAGATCTTGAGATTACCAGGAAATCCTCCTGTCCCGTCTGTACGCTCTGTGTAGAGGGTCAAGCCATGGTCGCTCACCTCAGTCAATTCAAACAAGCTCGAATCCCAACCTGTTGAACCACTGTGGTTACAGTTGCTAGCATTGTTGACTTCAAGGTCATAGGTCTTGCCATTGAGCTCAAATGTCGCACCTGCAATACGACCCGCTACAGGACCTACACTTGCTCCATGCTTGGGACTATTGCCAACATAACTTTCAAAATCATCAAAGCCTAAGATAACATTTGCAAAATTTCCAGCCTTGTCAGGTGTGACATAGCGTAAAATGGTCGCACCATAAGTCATAACTTCAAACTGGTAGCCGCCGTCAGTCTCAAAGCGATAGGCCAAGACATCCTTGCCCTCATGATTTCCAAATACACGCTCTGTGTATGCTTTCATTCTGTTCTCCTTTGATCCATTTCTCTTAAGTAAACAAACCATAGAGAGTGTATGCACCATCTATGGTTGTAGTTTCTCTTTTCAGAATCCTTTGTCAGAAAACCTTAAGTATCTTCTTAACAAAAGGGGATTCTTCTATACTTGTTTTATGCTTCCACACGTTCAGTCCACGAAGTCGCTGTTGTTTGAAGAACCTTGTTGAGTTCGTCAATGTTCTCAAAACCTGTTGTACGCAGCCACTCACGAGCTACTGCTTCACCGTCTTTGATGTAGGCTTCAACTGATCCTGCCCATGTTGCACGTCCACAAAGAACGCCGTTAAAGTTTGCGCCTGATTCGTGAGCAAAGACAAGTGTTTCTTGGAAGAGTTTGGCTGATACACCCGCACTCAAGTAGATGTATGGAAGATTTGTTGCTTCATCTTGTGCTTTGAAGAAGGCTGCTGCTTCTTCGCGTGTATGCACGATTTCACCATCACCAAAGCCTTCAACGTACTTGACGTTGACTGGAACTTCCACTTTCAAGACATCGATGTTGAAGCGTGGGTCTGAGAAGACCTTCATAGCACCGATAACCTTGTGTGGTTTCACTTTTGCGTATTCTGCAGAACCTGCGTCAGCAATCTTTTCATCGTAAGCCAAGATCTCAAGGAAGAAAGGAATGTCTTCTGCCACACACTCTGAACCGATGCGTTCGATGTAGGCTTGTTTTTGTTGGTTGAGTTCGTCAGAGCTGTCTACGTCATAGTAAAGCAAGAACTTGACTGCATCTGCGCCTTGTTCTTTGATGCGTTTGGCAGACCAAACATCCAAGCAGTCAGGCAAGCGTTTGGTGCTAGTTGTGTCGTAGCCAGTTTTCTCATAAGCAAGGAGAAGACCAGCATTTGGATCAAGCGCTTTTGTAGCTGGAAGACCATATTCAGGGTCGAGAAGCATAGAGGATGCGTATTTGGTCAATTCATCTGCGACCAAGACTTTAAGTTCTTCCATTTGAGCCACTGTTGGCTCTTCCGTTTGGTATTGAGCCATGAGGCGTTTCAAAGCACCACGTTGGTCAAAGGCAAGAGCTGAGATAATGCCGTTCTCGTCAGAGAGTTTTTGTAAGCAAGCTACTTTTTTGGGACTTAATTGTAATTTACTCATAAACACTTCCTTATTTTTGATAGTCATGAATGATAACACCTTGTACCACACGGTTTACTGTACCTGTAGGAGATGGTGTATCTGGTTTGTTTTCTACCTTGAGTGAAGTCAAAAGGGCAAAGAGTTGGGCATATACGATGTAAGGGAAGACACGGTAAATATCGTTCAAGACACCGCCACAGCCAAGGGCTACTTCTTTGACATTTTCGAGACCAAAGGCTTGATCACTCAAGAGCACAACACGACGAGCAATCTGATCACCAGCCACTTCACGAACCAAGTCCAAATCGTACTTGCGAGTGTAGTCTGTCGTTGTGCCAAAGACCAAAACAACTGTATCTTCGTTGATTAATGATTTTGGACCGTGACGGAAGCCAACGGGGCTTTCATACATGGTCGCCACTTGACCAGCTGTTAGTTCCAAAATCTTGAGCTGAGCTTCATGAGCAAGTCCAAAGAAAGGACCAGCGCCTAGGTAGATAACACGGTTAAAGTCGAGGTCAACCAGCTCTTTAACATCTGCTGCATTGTCTAGAACTTTGCGGGCAAGGCTCGTCACAACTTCAAAACGTTCAGCTTTCACAGCAAATTCTGTAGGGTCAAAGACCAAGAGAGCTGTTAGCATCATGGACGTAAAGCTAGAAGTCATGGCAAATCCAGCGTCATTGGAAGCAGCTGGTTGCAAGAGCAAAAGATTGCGGTCATCACCATGAGCTTGAAGAGCCAATTTCCCTTCTGCAGCACATGTAATGGTCACTTGATAGAGGTCGTCAACCAAGGCTTTAGCCAAATCAACCGTCGCCACACTTTCAGGTGAATTCCCACTACGAGCAAAGGATACAAGGACAGTAGCCACATCTTTTTTCAGATAAGTTTCTGGATTGGCAACAATATCAGTTGTCGCAATAGCATTGAAGTTCCATTTGCGTTCATCATAGACTTCCTTAAAGTATGGTACCAAGGTATCTCCCACATAAGCAGAAGTCCCAGCACCTGTCAAGATAACCTTAATATAGTCATGTTTATCAGCAATCCCTTGTAGGAAGGCTGCAATTTCTTCCCGTTTTGCTTGATAGGCTTCAAAAGCTTCTTTCCATACATCGGGCTGTTGGTAGATCTCACGAGTCGTGATTTCTGCACCCAGTTCAAGTAATTCTTCTTTTGTGTAATTTAGCATAGAGTTCCTCTAATCTATTGTTGTTTCATTCTTATTGAAAATATGGGAATGGGAGTGACTCCCATTCCCATGTATATTCTATATAAGATGCTCTAAGTTACATCTTATACTCAATGAAAATCAAAGAGCAAACTAGGAAGCTAGCCGCAGGTTGCTCAAAGCACTGCTTTGAGGTTGCAGATAGAACTGACGAAGTCAGTAACATCTATACGGCAAGGCGACGCTGACGTAGTTTGAATGTGATTTTCGAAGAGTATTATTCATCTTCGTCATCATCGAAGCCCGCTAACAGGTCGTTGACTTTTACGATGCTTTCTGCAGCACGACTCTTATAGTCCGCATCCATGCCAGTTAGGCTTGCATTGATAAATTCAATGACCATCGGAAGGTTCATTCCTGCATAAAGTTCAATGTCACGACCTTCCATAATCAAACGGCTCACCACGTTACATGGAGTTCCACCAAGAAGATCCGCAAAGACTAGGAAATCATCCAATCCTTCAACAGCAGCTTCAAATTTAGCAGTAAATTCTTCTGGTCCATCTTCTGGAAGAAGAGCAACCGCATGAATGTTGTCTTGTGGTCCCATAATCATTTCTGTGCTACCTTTAAGTTCTTCACAGAAACGACCGTGGCTCACTAAAATCAATGATTTAGTCATAAATTATGCGCCCATTCCAAGTGCAAATTTACCAAAGGCAGAAAGAGCCAAGGCAAGCACGATAATGATACCGATAGCTTTTGTAGAGTTCATACCTTTCTTACCAAGCAACCAGAAGATAAAGGCAGTAAAGATTGCTGGAAGCAAACGTGGGAAGATTGAGTTCAAGATGTCTTGGAAGTCAATCATCTTTTCACCGATTGGTAATTTGTATGAAATTTCAAAGTTGATCATTGTTGCTACAAGAGCACCCATCATGAATACACCAAGTACAGATGCAGCTTCAATCAAAGCTGTCAAAGTACTTTGCATGTTGTTGATAAGGTTAACCCCTTCTTTGTATGCAAATTCCAACTGTTTCCAACGGAAGATGTCATACGCTACTGCAACTGCAATCCAAAGGAAGATACCCCAAGGTTGACCAGCAATAGCCATTGTTGCAGCGATAGATCCCATGATAGCAGGTACAAGTGAACCAAAGATAGTATCTCCAAGAGGAGCGAATGGTCCCATCAAACCTGTCTTGATACCGTTAACCGCATCTTTTGAACCAACGCCATCTTTTTCTTCCATAGCAAGGTCAAAACCAGCGATAATTGTGTGGAAGAATGGTGAAGTGTTGAAGAATTGAGTATGAACTTTCATCATTTCTTTCAACTCAGGAGTTCCATCTCCATACATTTTACGCAATTGTGGCAAGATCATGTAAAGGTAACCTGATGCTTGCATACGTTCGTAGTTCCATCCCAATTGGAAAGTGAACAAGCTACGTTTGTTAATTTGATTAAAATCTTCTTTTGTTAATTTGTAATTAGAATTCGTCATCTTCAATTTCCCCACTTTCTGATGGTGTAGAAGGTGCTGCTACAGCAACTTTTTGGCTGTTCTTGAAGTGAACAACCGCAAGGAAGATACCTACGATAGAGATACCGATCATAGACAATCCTTTGAAGTTGTTAACAAAGCCAATTTTTTCAGCAACTTCAGCAGGAAGAGTGCCAAGGATACCCGCAACAGCTCCACCAAGACTTGTTACGTTTGAGTAAAGAACAGTCAACATAGCTGTCAAACCGAATCCCATAGCAAGGTAGTGAAGGTTACGTTTAACTGGAAGGTAACGAAGCAAGATTGCAAATCCAAGACCTGGAAGCATACGACCTGCAAGTGTCAAACCGTCTGCAACCCATTGGTATTCTTTAACAAGGTTTACAACACCTTGTACGAATTCTCCACCAAAAGCAAGAGCGAAGAATACTGGAAGGGCACGTGAAAGAGCCCATGGAATCGCACCAAGTAGGTAGTTGCGTTCGATTCCTTTGTAGTCAAAGCGTTCAATCGCAGCGTCAATACGGTGTGCGAAGAATGTAGTAGTCATACGACCAAGTACGTCGAAGTAAGTCAAAAGTGCTGCTACTGGTACAGCGATTGTAGTGATCGCAAGGTCTGTTTCTATACCTTGTGAAACTGAGAAAGCTGTCGCAAGAACCGCACCAGAAGTTGCGTCGATACGAGAAGCACCACCGAAGGTACCTACCCCAAGTACGAACAACTGCAAGCTACCACCGATAAACAAACCAGTTGTCAAATCTCCCATAACTAAACCAGTAATGAAACCAGCGAATACAGGGGAACCTGCAGATGAAACGATTGTCAACTCATCACAGATTTGATAAGCTGAGTACAAAGTGAGAAGTAAAATTTGCCACCATTGTATCATAACAATGACCTCCTAAAAATTTTTTCCTATTTTAATAAGCTCAAAAAGTCTGAAACTGGATCATTTGGAACCATTTGAGCAGTGAGTTTCACACCTTTTTCTGCTAGTTTGTGGAAATCTTCCACATCCTTGTCTACCACGTTGATAGAACGTGTGATAGAGCGAGTTTCTGGTGTTTGAGACATATTGCCGACGTTGAGTGTTTCAAGCGGAACACCTGCTTCGACCAAACCAAGGAAACGGTCTGGTTTACGTGCAACGATAAAGAGACGTTGGCTATCGTATTTACCAGCAAGGATATTTGCTGCTGCTTTCTCAACTGGCAAGATACTGAGTTTCACACCTGGTGGTGTCGCAAGTTTCAAACCACTCTTTTCAATATCGTTGTTAACAACTTCGTCGTCTACAACCATAATGCGTGAAACATTTAGTTTTCCAGCCCAAAGATTGGCTACTTGACCGTGGATCAAACGTCCATCGATACGGCATCCTACAATTGTCATAAGTTTTCCCCCTTTATGTGTTTTAGTGTAGGTTTACGAGTTAAATGAATCTCTTCTTTATATTCGCCCTCAGTTTCAAAGATGATGATGCGGTTAGCACCTTCCTTGAGATAACTATGAGGGATATAAAGTGAGAGGGTCGGGCCGACGTTCCAGAAACGCCCTAGGTGACGCCCGTTGACAAAGGCAACTCCCTTACCAAACTCAGACAAGTCTAAGTAGGTATCCTTCGGCTCTTCAACAGTAAAGTCGAAAGCGTAAAAGGCTGGTTGTCCTTCTGTCCATCCTTTTGAAAAATCAATCTTCTCAGGATTATCCAGTGGCAGTGGATATTGTTTCCAATTCAGTAAGAAATGTAGATCCTTGCAGACACCTGTTCGAATTCCTTTACGCTGCGTATCTGCCAAGAACTTATGACCGTAGTTGACACGCCCCATATTTTCAATCAAGATGTCAATCTCTGAAAAGCCTTCTCGATTGCCCTGACAGTAGATATCTTCACCAATCTCTGTCTGGTATTGAGTAGCAATCCATTGACCATCTACAAAGAGTTGAGCTCGGTCACGTCCATCGATGATACGGAGACGTTCCTCTTCTGCATCCCAACTTGCCTCAGTGCGGTAGAGAAGGTAGCCATAGCTTTGACCAAGTTCTTCCATCGCTTTTGGATAGAGGCTTTCAGTTGGACTAGAGAGACTATCCAGGGTTTCAAACAAGGAAACTTTTTCGACCAATGGAATGGATCCTATCTCCATGCTTTCCTTATAGAGTGGTTCCAACTGTGGATACTCTGGGAAGTGGGTTGCCATCATCTTCTTGACTGCTAAGTATTTAGCAGTTGGATTTCCTTCTTCATCCAGAAGGGCATCATAGTCGTAAGATGTGACTTGTGGCAAATCCAGAGTTCCTCGAGCTGAGCAACCATTCATGAAACCAAAGTTTGTTCCACCATGGAACATGTAAAGGTTGATAGAGCCTTGTTCCAATACCTCTCGAACAGCTTCTGCCAATTCTTTAGGATCCCGTGTGATGATGGGTTCTTTCCAACGGTTGAACCAACCATCCCAGAATTCCATACACATGAGGGGCCATTTCTTGCCATGCTCATCAAAGAATTCCTGCATCTGTGAAAAGTTGTACGGAGCTTTAGAGCCGAAGTTTCCTGTCACAAAGAGGTCGTCTTCGATCAAGGTTCCGGCTTTCAGAGTAGCCCTCCATGGGCCATCTGAAGTAAAGAGTGGGCAATCAATCCCTCGGTCTTCCATCAATTTTCGAATTGCTCGTAGATAAGACTTATCTTCTCCATAAGAGCCATATTCATTTTCGACTTGCATCATAAGAATGTTTCCACCATTATCCAACAAGCGAGGCACAAGCCTTGGCAATAATTGGTCATAATAGCGAGCAACAGCCTCGATGTAGGCCGGGTCGGACGAGCGAATTCGCATGTCCTTTGTCAAGAGCCAAGCCGGCAAGCCACCAAATTCCCATTCCGCACAGATAAATGGAGACGGGCGTACAATGGCATAGAGACCTAGATCTTGTGCAATTTGAAGAAATCTCTCCAAATTTCTGGCACCTTCAAAATCAAACTCCCCTTCAACAGGTTCGTGTAAATTCCAAGCCACATAGGTCTCGACTGTATTAAAGCCAAGCGCCTTTAAGTTATAGAGAGAATGATACCAATCCTCTGCTGGAATCCTAAAATAATGAATGGCGCCGGACAAAATCTTGAACGGTTTTCCGTCTAAATAGAAATCGTCCACAATTTTAAATCTGGTCATGTTATTACCTCTGACGAATTAAGTTTGCGCTTTCATTTATTATAATATTAACTATAATCAAATCTTTTGCATTTGTCAATAGGTTTTAGAAAATTATTTAAAATTTTTCTATTTTTTTACTTACCGTTTACCGAAATTATCTAAAAATAGCATGAAAACGATCTTTTTATGTATGATAATTCACAAGAACATCAAATGAATTTTTTTACATGTAAAATAACATTTTTAGTCTATTATTTTAATTTTTTGACCTTAATACTACTCTTTTCTCTATATTTGTGGTAAAATCAAAATTGGAGAAAGAGAATCGAGGTGAAATTTATGGCTATTCCTAAATACCAATATATTAAAGATGAATTAAAAAACAAAATCATCTCTGGTCAATTTGCAAGTGGAGATAAATTTTATACAGAAGCTGAATTGATCGCGATGTACGATGTGAGTTCAATCACAGTTGTTCGTGCCTTGAACGACCTTGCTAAAGACGGCTACATTGTCCGCCAACAAGGTAAAGGTACTTTCGTTTCACGTGCCCGCAAGCACAAACTCGTTGAGTTTTCTGATGTCGAAATCTTTGAAACAAAAGACGATAAAGTTACTGTCCTTTCTATCGAGCGCGGAAACAAACTTGAATATTTAGATAAACTTGGACTACGTGGAGATCAATTCTACTATAAGATTGAACGTATTCGTCAGACAAACGACGTGACATACATCTACCACACATCTTATATTCCTGAGCAATACATCAATGCCAACTATCCAAATCTTGACTATTATAGCTCTATCTATACACGTTTCAAATTGGATTACCGCATTCACATGAGTGATGAACATTTTGAGGAAATCAACGAAATCGCATTCCCAACACCAGAGCATGCTGCTTCTGTACTCGGAATCGATACACAATTCCCAACTGTCTTCCAAACGAAGACTACAAAACTTGAGGCCACTGGCCAAGTCCTTGCCTATAGTGAAACTTATAAGCGAGCAGACTACTACAAAATCAAATTCATCTCATGTAACCGAGGTCATTAAGAAAAAGCCTGAGCCTAGCTCAGGCTTTTTCTCTATTCATTATAGCACGAGAAAGAAGTTGTGAAAACGCTATGAAGGGCTCTTATTTAATTAGTAGCATTTTTACTAAAAACAAGTTAAATTTTCGTTTGGTTTTTCCTCTGTTTTATCCCTTATTAGCAAATTTCTCCTAAATCTTATGATTTCCTCTATTTATTATAGTTCTTATATAAACCCACTTGACATTTTACTCCTTAGATAATAAAATAAAATTGGTTTTATGTAAACGCTATCATATATGATAATAACAAGGAGGTTTTGTCATGAAACTAGAAAAGAAACAGCGCTTCTCCATCCGTAAATACGCGGTTGGGGCAGCTTCTGTACTTATAGGATTTGCTTTTAGCGCACAAGTCGTATCTGCAGATGGGATTACTCCAGCTCCAACAGCTGAAGAAACTGTTCAAACGATTCAGGAGAGTCCACAAGCAACCGAAGAAGCTGTAGACTCCAAGGTCCCAGAAAAACTGGAAGAAAAGGCTGACAAACTTGTAAAAGAGGAGGTCAAAGAAGACCAGGAGGCTCCTCGAACAGTTGCTCCAAAAACAGAAGAGTCAAGCGCACCAGTTGTGACAGAAAATGCTGCTCCAACGCCTACTGCCGAGAAAGAGAGTCCTGCCCCAGCTGAAACTCCTGCAGAAAACTCTCCTTCAGAAAAGAAAAATGAAGCAGCCACACCTGCAGTAACCACTCCTAGTACGGAACGAGCACCTCAGGTAAATGAAAAACTGGCAAAAAGAAAAATGATCTCAATCGACGCTGGACGCAAGTACTTCTCTCCAGACCAACTCAAAGAAATCATCGACAAAGCCAAACACTACGGTTATACTGATCTTCATCTACTAGTTGGAAATGACGGCATGCGTTTTATGTTGGACGACATGACGATCAAAGCGAATGGCAAAACCTATGCAAGCGACGATGTCAAACGTGCGATCGAAAACGGAACGGATGCCTACTACAAGGATCCAAACGGCAACCATTTGACAGAAAGTCAGATGACGGACTTGATCAACTACGCTAAAAATAAAGGTATTGGCCTCATTCCAACTGTAAACAGCCCTGGTCACATGGATGCGATTTTGCATGCCATGAAAGAACTAGGCATCCAAAAACCGAACTTCAACTACTTTGGTAAGGAATCTGCTCGTACCGTTGACCTTGATAACAAGGAGGCTGTTGCATTTACCAAAGCTCTGATCGACAAGTATGCTGCTTACTTCGCTGGCAAATCTGACATCTTCAATATCGGACTAGACGAGTACGCCAATGATGCTACAAACGCCAAAGGCTGGAGCGTTCTTCAAGCCTACAAGTGGTATCCAGAAGATGGATTCCCTGACAAGGGTTATGACAAATTTATCGCCTACGCAAACGACCTTGCTCGCATCGTCAAATCTCACGGCCTCAAACCAATGGCCTTTAACGATGGTATCTACTATAATAGCGACACTAGCTTTGGAACCTTTGACAAAGATATCATCGTTTCTATGTGGACTGGTGGATGGGGCGGATACGACGTCGCTTCTTCTAAACTTCTAGTTGAAAAAGGCCACCAAATCCTTAATACCAATGATGCTTGGTACTATGTTCTCGGCCGTAATGCTGACGGCCAAGGCTGGTACAACCTCGACCAAGGTCTCAATGGGATTAAGAACACTCCAATCACTTCTGTACCAAAATCTGAAGGAGCAGATATTCCGTTCATCGGTGGTATGGTAGCTGCTTGGGCGGATACCCCATCTGCACGCTATTCACCATCACGCCTCTTCAAACTCATGCGTAGCTTCGCAAATGCCAATGCTGAATACTTCGCAGCTGACTATGAGTCTGCTGAACAAGCTCTGAAAGAAGTACCAACAGACCTTAACCGCTATACTGCAGAAAGTGTCGCAGCTGTCAAAGAAGCTGAAAAAGCCATTCGCTCACTCGATAGCAACCTCAGTCGTGCCCAACAGGACACGATTGACCAAGCAATCGCGAAACTCCAAGAAGCTGTAAGCAATTTGACCTTCACACCAGAAGCTCAAAAAGAAGAAGACGCGAAACGCGAAGTTGAAAAACTTGCCAAGAACAAGGTAATCTCAATCGACGCTGGACGCAAGTACTTCTCAGCTGAGCAACTCAAACGTATTATTGATAAAGCTAGTGAACTTGGATATTCTGATGTGCATCTCCTCCTAGGAAATGATGGACTTCGCTTCCTACTTGATGACATGACTATCACTGCTAACGGAAAAACTTATGCAAGTGACGATGTCAAAAAGGCCATCATTGAAGGAACAAAAGCTTACTACGATGATCCAAACGGAACCACTCTTAGCCAGGCTGAAATCACTGAATTGATCGAGTACGCAAAATCAAAAGGGATTGGACTCATCCCAGCGATCAACAGCCCAGGTCACATGGATGCCATGCTCATTGCTATGGAAAAATTAGGCATCGCAAACCCTCAAGCTAATTTTGATAAAGTCTCCAAAACAACCATGGACCTCGAAAACGAAGAGGCGATGAACTTTGTCAAAGCCCTTATCGGTAAGTACATGGACTTCTTTGCGGGCAAGACTAAGATCTTTAACTACGGTACAGACGAATACGCTAATGACGCTACCAACGCTCAAGGCTGGTACTACCTCAAATGGTATGGACTCTATGGCAAGTTTGCTGAATATGCCAACACTCTTGCTGCTATGGCTAAAGAAAGAGGCCTTCAACCGATGGCCTTCAACGATGGTTTCTACTACGAGGATAAGGATGATGTTGAGTTTGACAAG
>CAUUXT010000001.1:0-44170 GCA_963549015.1 uncultured Streptococcus sp. | reverse complement strand
AAGAACAAAAAGAATGTTTTGTACAGTGATAAGCGTTGCCATATTTTGGCCAAAAAGTCCCAAAATAAGCGTAATCAGAGTGGGTAATCCTAAACAGTTCAAGATAAAATGGTAGCACTCTTTAAAGCTCCTAAATGAAAAGAGGCGTGATTTTTTGGTGATATAAAGGAGGAGACTAGCTCCAAGAGAGACAATGAAGAAATTCAATCCAAAGAGGAAGCTTGCACCAAGAACGAGAAATAGACTGATATAGACCCGATTTTGTTGGTACCAATCTTTAGAAATGGCTTGGGTTAGATCTTCCTTACTCTGGAAACTCTCCGTTTGAATCGCGTGGTAGCGAATGCGAGTTAGTTCCTTACTTTCCTTACTGATGACGAGTTCTTCCGTATCAAAATGAAGTTGCAAGTCCTTTGGCAATTCTTTGTTTTGGCTTGGACCAATCAAAAGAGAAGGCTGCTGATTCTTAGTGCCTGAGTAGTTCAGCTTTCCATCAACGATTTGTGTATTCTCTGACAAATCCATGATGGCTTCATCTGTCAGTGGTGTATAAACATTATCGATAAAGGTATCCAGTGGATACGTTTCCTGTGAGCTGTTTTGAATGGCAATCGGAACCATGGACAAGCTGATGAGGAAAATGCTCGTAAAGAGAAGCTGAAACCAGTTGAGACCGAAACGTTTTGATAGGGGCTTACGAAATCCCCAGATACTAGAGAAATACGAGAATGGATATGGGAGCATAGGCATCTTTCTAAAAGTGTTTTCTATATGAGTATTATTATATAGAGAAATGTACTTTATTTCAAGTCTAGGAGATAAATTGCTTGTTGCAAGAATATTATTTACAGTAACAATCGCTAATACTCAATGAAAATCAAAGAGCAAACTAGGAAGCTAGCCGCAGGTTGCTCAAAGCACAGCTTTGAGGTTGGAGATAAAGCTGACGTGGTTTGAAGAGATTTTCGAAGAGTATAAAATGAAAAAGGGTGGCGGGGATAAATTATCCCTTGTCGCCACCACTTGTAAGTCCTGAAACGAAGTTCTTTTGTAGGAAGAAGAAGAGAATACAGATTGGAAGGGCGATGAGGATAGCACCTGCTGAGAAGTAGGCGATCTTCATGTTTTTCACATTGCTAACGAAGGTTTGGAGACCAACGGCAACAGTAAAGTATTCTTTCTCACGAAGCAAGAAACTAGAGAGGATGTAATCCCCGAAAGGTCCCATGAAGGCCCAGAGAGCTTGTACAGCCACCATTGGGCGAACGAGTGGAAGGACAATTTGCCAGAAGCGACGGAAGTGTCCTGCACCATCTAGTTTTGCAGATTCGTCAAGAGACATTGGCACGGTATCAAAGTAACCTTTCATTAGCCAAGCATTCATCGGAATACCTCCACCGACGTAGAGGAAGATGAGGAACCAGCTATGGTTAAGGGCGTTCAACATAAGTGCCATAACGAAGAAGGCGGTCAAGGCGGCCATGGTTGGTACCATTTGGATGATTAAGAAGAAGACCAAACTTTGCTTACGAGCCAAGAAGTTGTAACGGCTGTAGGCATAACCAGCAAGTACGATGATACTTGTTTGAACAACCATGGTAATCAAGGCGATAATCAAGGTATTGAGGTACCAAGTACCGTATAAGGTTTCAGTAAAGAGTCCTTTAAAGTTATCAAAATTGAAGTCGATGTTAGTATCTAGTTTAAAGGCTGCGACGTTACCTGCCTTGAAAGCTGACATGATGGTAATCAAAAGTGGGTAGATGATCACGATTGATAGGCCAATCAAGTAGAGGTAAGTGAGGGTTTGAGTCAGTCTACGTTTGAGTTTGATTGAGTTATTCATCTTAGACGTCCTCCATATCAAATGCGTGTAGTTTCTTGAATGCGATCATAGAGATAGAGATGACAATGATTGAGATAATCAAGGTAACAGCTGCCGCCATAGAGTATTGAGGAGATGTACCTGTTGTCAAACGGTAAATCCATGAAATCAAGATATCAGTTGAACCGGCTCCGCCTCCGACAGTACCAGGACCTCCACCATTGAAGAGATACATGATAGAGAAGTTATTAAAGTTGAAGGTGTATTGGCTGATCAATGTTGGAGCTGCAACAGCCAAGATCATTGGGAAAGTGATGTTACGGAATTTTTGCCAAGCATTAGCACCATCAATGTAAGCCGCTTCGTAGAGGTCGTTAGGAATAGACTGTAAGATACCCAAGGTCAAAACGTAGATGTATGGGAAACCTAGCCAACCTTGCATCATAATCAAGGCAATCTTAGTCCAAGTTGGGTCTGTTTTCCAAGGGATAAGAGCTCCATCTAGGAAAGGAAGAACCTTAGACAAAAGAGGCAAGACTTGTGTGTTGATAGCACCAACACTATCATTAAACATATTTGAGAATGTCAAGATAGTGATGAAGGCTGGAACTGCCCAAGGAAGAAGGAAAATAACACCGAAGATACGTTTTCCTTTGATAAATGGTTGATTGGCAACGATTGCTGTAAAGATACCAATGACAATCTGCAAGGTAGAAGCAGCCAAGGCCCAAATAATGGTCCAAGAAAGAACGGAACCAAAGGCTGAACGGAAGGTACTCAAGCTCCAGATATTTGTGAAGTTCGTCAACCCAACCCAGTCTAACAATTTGTTTGGTGGCAAGTGTTGGAAGTCATAGTTGGTAAAGGCAATCATCAAGGTTACGATAACCGGAAAGATAATCGCAAAGGTCATCGCTACATACGATGGGATAATCAAAAGGTATGGGAATCCATTCTCATAAATACCTTTAATCATATCCTTAAAGGTACGAGCTACAGGAATACCGTTGTTGATACGTTTAGCAGTCGTATGTGCGTCCTTGATATTAAAGATATAAAAGAGTAAGTAAACGACAACAAAGATAGAATGGAAAGCACCACGAATCAGCATGAAAAGTGAATTATCACGACCGGGCTTTTCACCAAGTGTGATCAGATTGCTCAATTCAGGGCTTGCAAGTGTTAGAAAATACAGAACAAATAAAACGGTAACACCAAGGAAAATAAATCCTTTCGCTTTTTGTTTGTTATAAATTTGTCCTAAACCAGGAATGATTGACAGCAAGGCTGCTTTGCGAGGCTGTTGTTTTTCCATGATTACTCCTTTCATAGGATGCGAGATAAAACTCGGATTCAATCGTAAGATACGTGCGTATGATAATAGGCGTATCTATAAATTCAAAGGGGGATTTTGCTTCCACCCCCCTTGAACAAATCAATTATTCACCAAATTTTTGTTTGATTGTGTCCTTAATCAATGTTACAGCATCGTTAGCAGCTGTTTTCGCATCTTTCGTACCACTTACAGCTTCAAAGAGCATTGTTTTAGCTGGGTCCCAAACAGCTGACATTTGAGAGATGTTTGGCATTGGTTGAGCGTTTTTGAACTGTTCAATCACGGCTGTTGTCAACTCATCGTTTTTGCCTTCAGCATAAGTACGAGCTTCAGTATTAGCTGGGATTTCGTTTGTAGTGTCGTAGAACGCTTTTTGTTGTTCAGTTGATACAAGGAAGTCCACAAATTTTTGAGCGCCTTCAAGGTTCTTAGTGCTTGCTGGGATAACCCAAGCTTTACCACCACCAAATGTTTCATAGTTTTTACTGTTTGGAAGAGTTGGGATAGTCGTAACACCGTAGTTTACTTTAGCATCTTTGAATGCTTGAGCTTTCCAAGGGCCATCGATGATAGCAGCAGTTTTACCTTCTTGGAATTGAGTTTGGATTAAGTTTGGAGCTCCTTCAGTATCTTGCATACCTTTAGGCCATTTTTCGTACCAAGATTTAGCATATTCGATACCTTTGATTGCTCCGTCGTTTGCAAGACCGATGTCTTTAGGATCTTTACCGTTTTGGCCAAATACATAACCGCCATTACCAGCAAGAAGTCCGTATGCGTAGTAGAAGTTTGTCCAGTCAGCTAGGAAGGCAGTTGTTTTGCCATCTTCACCAGCGAAAGCGTATTTGCTGTCTTTAGCAAGGTTTTCCAAATCAGCAAATGTTTTAGGAGCTTCTTTAAGCAAATCTTTGTTATAGTACAAAACGAGTGATTCGATGACAGCTGGAGCACCATAGACTTTACCACTAACCGTTACAAGTGATTTTGTTTTATCGTCTGTCTTTGCACCGTCACTAAGAGTAACTTCTGAAAGTTGTCCATCAGTACCAAGGCTACCTACACGGTCGTATGGAGCCATCATAACATCAGGAGCTTTACCAGATTGGTTGTCAAGTGAAAGGTTATCAAGACCACCCATTTGGTCTCCTGTTTTGATAGTAACTTTTACGCCAGATTCTTTTTCGTAAGCTTTTGCAGCAGATTCAGCGAAGGCTTTATATTGGTCTTCAACGTAGAAAGTAAGTTCTTTTGCTTCTGAAGAGCTAGTATCAGCAGCTTTGTCAGCAGATTTGCTTCCGCAAGCTACCAAAAGCAAGCTAGCTAGAGTAGCAGTTCCGAGCACAGCAGCGCTCTTCATGAATTTAGATGACATAGTGTATTCCTCCTAAAGAATAACAGTTATAATTTATTCGGGAAACGCAAACGTTTTCCTTTATGAGCTTAGTATAGCACAAATAGAAAACGGTTGCAAGGTTTTTTTTAAAAAATTTTAAAAAATTTTTAAGGTTTGGAAGTGGATATGATTCCCTTTAATAGAAAGAAAATATCCTAAACGCTGATTTTCTTATTTTGTGAAAATCAAGGGAAACGATTGCGTTAATTTAGCCCAATTTTCAGAAAATATAGGAGACGTTCGGAATGAATTATCTTAAATCAGAAAATCTTTAAAAATTTTTTTGCTTATTTCGTAAAATATCAGTGGGAATAAGTTTTAGTCAGATAAAAATAATTCAAAAAAATTTTTAAAAACGCTTGCATTTGTCTTTGAAATACGCTATACTTAACTTAACGCAAACGTTTGCGCCTTGATTGCGCAACGTTTTATAACAAACACATGAGGTGCTATTATGAAAAAACGTCAAAGTGGTGTGTTGATGCACATCTCTTCTCTGCCAGGAGCTTTCGGGATTGGATCATTTGGTCAGACTGCCTATGATTTCGTCGATTTCTTGGTTCGTACGAAGCAACGTTACTGGCAAATCCTCCCTCTTGGGACAACAAGCTATGGAGATTCTCCATACCAATCATTCTCAGCCTTTGCTGGAAATACGCATTTTATCGACCTTGATATCTTGGTAGAGCAAGGCTTGCTCGAAGCTAGTGACCTTGAAGGTGTTGACTTTGGTAGCGATGCATCTGAAGTTGACTATGCGAAGATTTATTACGCACGTCGTCCGCTTTTAGAAAAAGCAGTTAAACGCTTCTTGGAAGTGGGTGATGTCAAAGATTTTGAGAAGTTTGCTCAAGACAACCAATCATGGCTTGAACTCTTCGCAGAGTATATGGCTATCAAAGAGCATTTTGACAATCTTGCTTGGACAGAATGGCCAGACGCAGATGCTCGTGCGCGTAAAGCTTCAGCACTTGAAAGCTACCGTGAGAAATTGGCAGACAAGTTGGTTTACCACCGTGTGACTCAATACTTCTTCTTCCAACAATGGTTGAAATTGAAAGCTTACGCTAACGATAACCACATCGAAATCGTCGGGGACATGCCTATCTATGTAGCGGAAGATTCAAGCGACATGTGGGCAAATCCACATCTCTTCAAGACAGATGCCAATGGTAAAGCAACTTGCATCGCAGGATGCCCACCAGATGAGTTTTCTGCCACTGGCCAGCTTTGGGGGAACCCAATCTATGACTGGGAAGCAATGGACAAAGACGGTTACAAATGGTGGATTGAACGCTTGCGCGAAAGCTTCAAGATCTACGATATCGTTCGTATCGACCACTTCCGCGGTTTCGAATCTTACTGGGAAATTCCTGCTGGTTCCGATACAGCAGCACCTGGTAAATGGGTGAAAGGCCCAGGCTATAAGCTTTTTGCAGCTGTTAAGGAAGAGCTTGGTGAGCTAAACATCATCGCAGAAGACCTTGGTTTCATGACAGATGAAGTTATCGAGTTGCGTGAACGCACTGGCTTCCCAGGAATGAAGATTCTTCAATTCGCCTTCAACCCAGAAGACGAAAGTATCGATAGCCCACACTTGGCGCCAGCTAATTCTGTTATGTACACAGGAACACACGATAACAATACAGTCCTTGGTTGGTACCGTAATGAGATCGACGATCCAACTCGTGAATACATGGCTCGTTACACGAACCGTAAAGAGTACGAAACAGTGCCACACGCAATGCTTCGCACAGTCTTTTCATCTGTTAGCTTCATGGCTATTGCAACCATGCAAGACTTGCTAGAACTAGATGAGTCAGCTCGTATGAACTTCCCGTCTACTCTTGGTGGAAACTGGTCATGGCGTATGACAGCAGACCAACTCACACCAGCTGTTGAAGAAACTTTGCTTGACTTGACTACAATTTATCGCCGAATCAATGAAAATTTGGTAGAATTAAAGAAATAAGACATTATCAGGAGACACATAAACATGTTACCATTAAACGAATTTGTACAAAAGCGTTACAATAAAACCATTGCAGAATGTAGCAATGAAGAGCTTTACCTTGCTCTTCTCAACTACAGCAAACTTGCTAGTAGCCAAAAGCCAGTCAACACTGGTAAGAAAAAAGTTTACTACATCTCAGCTGAGTTCTTGATCGGTAAACTCTTGTCAAATAACTTGATTAACCTTGGCCTTTACGACGATGTGAAAAAAGAACTTGCAGCTGCAGGTAAAGACTTGATCGAAGTCGAAGAAGTAGAATTGGAACCATCACTTGGTAACGGTGGTTTGGGACGTTTGGCAGCCTGCTTTATCGACTCAATCGCTACACTTGGTTTGAATGGTGACGGTGTTGGTTTGAACTACCACTTTGGTCTTTTCCAACAAGTTCTTAAAAACAACCAACAAGAAACGATTCCTAACGCTTGGTTGACAGAGCAAAACTGGTTGGTACGCTCAAGCCGTAGCTACCAAGTGCCATTTGCACACTTCACATTGACATCTACTCTTTACGATATCGATGTACCTGGTTACAAGACAGCTACTAAAAACCGCTTGCGTTTGTTTGACTTGGATTCAGTTGATTCTTCTATCATCGAAGATGGTATCAACTTTGACAAGACAGATATCGCTCGCAACTTGACTCTCTTCCTTTACCCAGACGATAGCGACAAGCAAGGTGAATTGCTCCGTATCTTCCAACAATACTTCATGGTTTCAAACGGTGCGCAATTGATCATTGACGAAGCGATCGAAAAAGGAAGCAACTTGCATGACCTTGCGGACTACGCAGTTGTACAAATCAATGATACTCACCCATCAATGGTGATTCCTGAATTGATCCGTCTTTTGACTGCGCGTGGTATCGAACTTGATGAAGCAATCTCAATCGTACGTAGCATGACTGCCTACACTAACCACACAATCCTTGCTGAAGCCCTTGAAAAATGGCCTCTTGAATTCTTGGAAGAAGTGGTTCCTCACTTGGTACCAATCATCAAAGAATTGGACCGCCGTGTGAAAGCAGAATACAAAGATCCAGCTGTTCAAATCATCGATGAGAGCGGACGTGTTCACATGGCTCACATGGATATCCACTATGGATACAGCGTAAACGGGGTTGCAGCTCTTCACACTGAAATCTTGAAGAACTCAGAGTTGAAAGCTTTCTACGACATCTACCCAGAAAAATTCAATAACAAAACAAACGGTATCACATTCCGTCGTTGGCTCATGCATGCCAACCCAAGACTGTCTCACTACTTGGATGAGATTATTGGCCGTGGTTGGCACCATGAAGCAGATGAGCTTGAAAAACTCTTGTCATACGAAGACAAGGCTGCTGTCAAAGAAAAATTGGAAAGCATCAAGGCTCACAACAAACGTAAATTGGCTCGCCACTTGAAAGAGCACCAAGGTGTGGAAATCAATACAAACTCTATCTTTGATATCCAAATCAAACGTCTTCACGAGTACAAACGCCAACAAATGAACGCTTTGTATGTCATCCACAAATACCTTGATATCAAGGCTGGTAACATCCCTGCTCGTCCAATCACAGTCTTCTTTGGTGGTAAAGCAGCTCCTGCCTACACAATCGCCCAAGACATCATTCACTTGATCCTTTGCTTGTCAGAAGTGATTGCAAATGATCCAGAAGTAGCTCCACACTTGCAAGTGGTTATGGTTGAAAACTACAACGTTACTGCAGCAAGCTTCCTCATCCCAGCATGTGACATCTCAGAACAAATCTCACTTGCTTCTAAAGAAGCTTCAGGTACTGGTAACATGAAATTCATGTTGAATGGTGCTTTGACTCTTGGTACTATGGACGGTGCTAACGTGGAAATCGCTGAGTTGGTTGGCGACGAAAACATCTACATCTTTGGTGAAGATTCAGAAACTGTTATCGACCTTTACGCAAAAGCAGCTTACAAATCAAGCGAATTCTATGCTCGTGAAGCTATCAAACCTTTGGTTGACTTCATTGTGAGCGATGCTGTTCTTGCAGTAGGTAAGAAAGAACGCTTGGAACGTCTTTACAACGAATTGATCAACAAAGACTGGTTCATGACTCTCCTTGACTTGGAAGACTACATTAAAGTCAAAGAGCAAATGCTTGCTGACTACGAAGATCGTGACGCATGGTTGGATAAAGTCATCGTTAACATTTCTAAAGCAGGATTCTTCTCATCTGACCGTACAATCGCTCAGTACAACGAAGATATCTGGCACTTGAACTAAGATACATTACATCAGATTGTAAAACAAAACGCATCTATTTAAGGTGCGTTTTTTCATATTTAAACTAATTTACAGTGCTTTTCCGACCAGAATCTCTGCTTCGATGGTAATCTCTGTCAGTTGGCTCCAGTCAATCTTGGTCTGGTCAACATGAAAGAGAAGGGGCGTCATGGCAAGCAAAGCTTGGCGTTGCTCTGCTGTGATGGGCTTGGTCAGGGAGGCTGTTTGGCTAGATTGGATGCTGAAGTGTTCCTGGAAATGTTCTTTGATATCTTGGTTGGAATAGTCCTTCTTTGTCAGCTGGTCTTGCACCATTTGGCGGATTTCCTTGAGGTGATTTTCAGTCGGGATGACCTTAATCAAGATGCCGTCTTTTGATAATACTCTTTGAAATTCTCCGTAGTTGGCAGGCGAGAAGATATCGAGCAGGATATCCATACTAGCGTCTTTTATAGGAAGACGAGCTAGGTCACCAACAAACCAATTGACTGCCCAGTTGGCTTCACTCTTAGCAGCGATTTGGACGGAGTCTTTGGAAATATCAAAGGCGTAAAAGGTCTTGTCAGGATGAACTTCCTGAAGTTTGCGAGAGTAGTAGCCTTCACCACAGCCGATATCTAAAATTGTTTGGTTAGTTTTAGAATTTGTAAGCAGGTCTGAGATAGTTTCTAAAATAGTTTGATAAAAACCAGCTTCTAGGATTTGTTGACGGTTTTGAAAATTTTCCTTGTCGTAGTTGGTGGATTGTTTGATTTGCGGTGCCAGATTGACATAGCCGAATTTTGCCAGATCAAAAGAATGGCGGTTGCTACACTTGAGGCTAGACTCTTCCAAGGTGAGATCTTCTTGGCAGACGGGGCAGGAAAAGGAACTAGCAGTAGCAAAACGTTGAAGTTTTGGTTTGAGGTTTGTATTCATAGTTTAAGTGTATCAAAAGAGGCAAATGAAAGCAACCTTAGGAATAAGTAGATGGGAGATTCAGTAGAAATAAAATTAATTCTCCAATTTATAGAATGAAATTGCTTTTATATCTAAATTGCTATATAATAATGATAAGGAGGAAATAAGTATGTTAAAAGAAGTATTGACCGTCGCAAAAGTTGCGAAAAAATCATCACTCTTTTTGGGTGGTGTAGCATTTGGCACTCTTGGTTTGAAAATCTTAGCAAGTAAGGAAGCTAAAAAAGGCTATTCTAAAGCTTTGGCTAAAGCTTACAAATTGAAAGATGAATTGGATGCATCTGTTTCCATTGTAAAACAACATGGAGACGATGTCTTGCAAGATGCTAAATATTTGTATGAGCAAGAGAAAAAAGAAGAGCAATTAGATAGCCTGATAGGGGAATAATATGTCTTTTAAAGTGCTACATAGAGGATACCAACATATCCGACTATCATCTTCTTTTTCACTCACCTTGGATATTCAAGACTATCTTCGTTCCTTGGCGAGAGATGAAAAGGGAATTGAGTCTATCCAGTTTTACATGGATCAACAGCACTTTACTCTACGTATAAAAGAAGGCTTTTCTGTATTAGATAATGCAGAAGCCTTTTTAAAAAGAATTGATAGAGGGAAAGTTTCTGAGTTGATGACTCTTCCCATTCGTAGAGAAGATAGTGCCTATTCTATTGTTTCAGGTGCAGCGATTAAGCGTGTGCTTTTTCGTAGTTTTGTGCCGTATCCTATTCGCTATATATGGACTTGTTATCAGGCTTTTGGCTATATTAGAGAAGCCTGTCAAACACTAGCGCGTAAGGAACTAACGATGGAAGTCTTGGACTGCTCGGCGATTTTACTGTCCTTGTTCATGAATCAATCCAAGACTGCTAGCAACATCATGTTTATGCTTGATTTGGGGAATCATTTAGATCAGTGGTCCTTGAAAAAAACTGCAACAGATTTAGAACAGAGTCTTCTTGCAAAAGAGAGCGATGTATTCCTAGTACAGGGCGATACGGTTGTTAGTATCAAGAGTTCCGATGTTCAAATAGGAGATGTTTTGGTCTTATCTCAAGGAAATGAAATTCTGTTTGATGGACAAGTAGTTTCAGGTTTAGGTATGGTCAACGAAAGTTCCTTGACGGGAGAGAGTTTTCCAGTTGAAAAAAGAGAGTCTGATTTGGTTTGTGCAAATACAGTATTAGAAACTGGAGAGTTACGCATTCGTGTAACCGATAATCAGATGAACAGCCGGATTTTACAACTGATTGAGTTGATGAAGAAATCTGAAGAAAACAAGAAAACGAAACAACGCTATTTCATCAAAATGGCGGACAAGGTCGTCAAATATAATTTCTTGGGGGCTGGGCTGACTTACCTATTGACAGGTTCTTTTTCTAAGGCTATTTCTTTCCTATTGGTCGATTTCTCCTGCGCTTTGAAAATCTCTACTCCTGTAGCTTATTTGACAGCTATCAAGGAGGGGTTGAACCGTGAAATGGTGATTAAGGATGGAGATGTTTTGGAGAAATATCTGGAAGTTGATACTTTCTTGTTTGATAAGACGGGAACAATCACAACTAGCTATCCGATAGTTGAAAAGGTGTTACCTTTTGGAGACTATAGTGAGGAAGATATTCTCAGAATCAGTGCCTGTCTTGAGGAACACATTTATCATCCTATTGCTAATGCCATCGTCAAGCAAGCTGAGATAGAGGGGATTGAACATGAGGAAATGCATGGGAAACTCCAATATATCGCAAGCAAGGGGATCAAATCTCATATAGATGGCCAACCAGTTCTTATTGGGAATTATGTCTTGATGCAGGATGAGCAGATTCATATCAGTTCAGAACAAAATGCTTTAATTGAAGAGTACAAGAGTCACTACAATCTCTTATTCTTGGCTTATCAGAATGAATTGATTGGAATGTTCTGCATTCATACTCCTTTGAGAAAAGAAGCAAAAACAGCCTTGGATAAACTTAAGGCACAGGGGAAAAAATTGATTCTGGCAACAGGGGACACCTTGGTTAGGACAGAGGAATTAGTCAAAGATTTGCCCTTTGATCAGGTATATACAGACTTGAAACCTGATGGGAACTTTGAGTTAGTAGAGGAACTGCAGAAAGCAGGTCACACTATTTTGATGGTTGGAGATGGATTGAATGACTCAGCGGCTCTAACCCTATCAGATATCGGTGTGGTGATGAATGAGAGTGCAGATATTTCTAAGCAGATGAGTGATATCTTATTGTTAGATAATCGTTTGGATTTCTTCCAAGAGTTGGATTCGCTATCATCATCTTTGCAAACACTCATTAAGAAGAATATTCAAGATACCGTTGTCGTAAATAGTAGTTTGATTGGCTTTGGCTTGTTTAACTGGCTCAGTCCTTCAAATCTCTCTATCTTACATAATCTAACAACCTTACGCATTGTACTGCGTAGCCTGTCTATTAAGGGATAGGTGGGGACTATTCACAGCAAAAAGGAGTTACCTTTCTCGAGGTTAACTCCTTTGTTTATAGGTAAATATTGAACAATTTAGTAAGTCAATACAAAGTATTTTTTCTTCCCACGACGGATAACAGTGAGTTCGTTCTCTAACTTATCACTATCCCCCAAGACATAGTCAAGGTCTTGGATGCGGTCGCCGTTGACGTAGATAGCTCCGTTTTGAACATCTTCACGGGCTTGGCGCTTTGAGTTAACCACACCAGATGACACGAGGAGTTCCACGATGTTGAGGTTTTCGTCAGCTTGGACTTGGTAGTTTGGCACTCCACGAAGTCCTTGTTTGAGTTCTTTGACAGAAAGGTTTTTGATGTTTCCTGCAAAGAGTTGCTCGGTGATGTTGAGGGCTTCTTTGTAGGCTTCTTCTCCGTGAACAAGAGTCACGACTTCACGAGCGAGGGCTTTTTGTGCCAAGCGTTCGTGTGGAGCAGCTTCAAACTGTTTACGGATGTCTTCAATCTCATCCAGTGATAAGAAGGTAAAGATCTTCAAGAAGCGAACAGCGTCAGCATCCATGACGTTCATCCAGAATTGGTACATTTCGTATGGAGAAGTCTTTTCAGGATTGAGCCAGACTGCATTCCCTTCAGATTTACCAAATTTCTTACCAGTTGCATCTGTAATGAGTGGCACTGTGATAACATGACCAGTCTTATCAGCCTTACGACGAAGCAATTCGGTACCAGCTGTCATATTTCCCCACTGGTCAGAACCACCGATTTGTAGTGTTACGTTGTGCTCTTGGTTAAGGACGTAGAAGTCATATCCTTGCATGATTTGGTAAGCGAACTCAGTGTAAGAAATCCCTGTTTCAATCCGTTTCTTCACAGACTCCTTGCTCATCATGTAGTTGACAGTGAAGTATTTTCCGACATCACGGAGGAAGTCAATGAAGCTGATGCTGCCAAACCAGTCGTAGTTGTTGACCATGACAGCTTTATTTTCACCATTTTCAAAGTCAAGAAAGCGAGAAAGTTGTCCTTGGATAGACTTGACCCAGCCATTTACTGTGTCTTTTGTTTGGAGACTACGTTCAGCATCTTTGAAGGACGGATCTCCGATGAGACCTGTAGCACCGCCAACGAGCGCATAAGGTTTGTGACCTGCTAGCTGCAAGCGACGACTTGTCAAGATTGCGACAAGGTGGCCTAGGTGAAGGCTGTCAGCAGTTGGATCGTAGCCAGTATAATAAGAAACTTGACCTTCTTCTAGGGCTTTGCGCAAAGCTTCTTCATCAGTCGTTTGAAAAATCAAACCACGCTCTTTTAGCTCATCAAAAATGTGCATGTGTCTTTTCTCCTTTATAAAATATTGTTTCTACCTATTGTATCACAAACTTGATTAATAGCCTAGTGGAATAGGGAAGAAAGTGGCTATTTTATTGAAAGTTTTCCTTTTATGGTATAATAGAGAAAGCGAGGACATTCATCAAAGAAAGAATTAATGAATTAAAAACAAAAATGCTGCATTTTTTCCAGCAGCTAACTGCTAAATGGAAACAAAGACAAGCAGATAAGAAAATCGATAAAAAGGCGACCTCTTCTGATAAAGTTAGAAGGGCAGGATCTAATTTTGCTAGGGTTTTGAGTGGGTTTAAAATAGTTTTTAATACTCTCTTTATCCTAGGTTTTATCGGTGGACTGTTTGGTGCTGGGGTGGCTATGGGTTATGGAGTTGCCCTATTTGACAAGGCCCAGGTCCCTCAAGCAGAAGAGTTGGTCAAGCAAGTGAAGGATATTGCCTCTATCTCAGAAATCACTTATTCTGACGGCAGTACCATTGCCTCGATCGAGGGCGATTTGTTGCGCACTTCAGTCGCTTCAGGTGCTATTTCGGATAATCTTAAAAAGGCTATCATTGCGACAGAAGACGAGAATTTCAACGAGCACAAGGGAGTTGTGCCTAAGGCCGTTATTCGTGCGACCTTGGGAACTTTTGTCGGTCTGGGGTCATCCAGTGGTGGTTCGACCTTGACTCAGCAGGTTATCAAGCAGCAAGTGGTGGGAGATGCTCCCACTCTAGCTCGTAAGGCTAAAGAAATCATTGATGCTCTAGCTTTAGAGCGAGCTATGGGTAAGGATGAGATTTTAACAACCTACCTTAACATTGCTCCTTTTGGTCGCAATCATAAAGGACAAAATATTGCAGGTGCCCAACAGGCTGCAGAAGGGATCTTTGGGGTTAAGGCTTCGGATTTAACGGTCCCTCAAGCAGCCTTTATCGCAGGATTGCCACAGAGTCCAATTAGTTACTCCCCTTATGAATCTGACGGTAGTATGAAGAGCGAGGAGGATTTGGCTCTGGGGGTCAAACGGGCTAGAGATGTTCTCTATAATATGTACCGGACAGGGGCTCTAAGTCAGGAAGATTACGACAAGTACAAGGATTATGATTTTAAGAAAGACTTCTTACCATCTGGTAGTGTCAGTGGTACTTCGCGTGACTATCTCTACTTTGCAACCTTGGCAGAAGCTACTGATCGGATGTATGACTACCTGATTCAGAGAGATAATGTCTCTGTACAAGAGCAAAAGAATGAATCCATCCAGAAAGCTTATCGTGATTTAGCGACTAAGGAAATTGAAAATGGTGGATATAAGATTACGACGACTATCAATAAAAATGTTCATGCTGCGATGCAAAATGCAGTGGCGACCTACGGCTATCTGCTAGATGATTCGACAGGCCAGCCTGAGGTGGGGAATGTCCTCATGGATAACCAAACAGGAGCTATTCTTGGGTTTGTCGGTGGTCGCAATTATCAAAAAAATCAGAATAACCACGCTATCGACACAAAACGTTCTCCTGCTTCGACTACTAAGCCGATATTGGCTTACAGTATTGCCATCGACCAAGGTCTGATGGGAAGTGCAAGTATCTTATCAAACTATCCGACCAACTTTTCAAACGGCAATCCTATCATGTATGTCAATAGTCCTGGTACGGGCATGATGACATTAGGGGAGGCCCTTAACTACTCATGGAATATCCCAGCCTACTGGACTTATCGTACACTTCGAGAGAAGGGTGTTGATGTCAAGGGGTATATGGAAAAAATGGGTTACGAAATCCCAGAATATGGTATTGAGAGTTTACCGATGGGTGGAGGAATTGACGTTACAGTTGCTCAGCATACTAACGGATATCAGACTCTGGCCAACAACGGAGTTTACCATAAGAAACATATGATTGCGAAGATCGAGTCAACAGATGGTCGAGTGGTTTATGAACATAAAGATAAACCTGTCCAAGTTTACTCAAAAGCGACAGCGACCATTATGCAAAGTTTGCTTCGCGATGTTATTTCATCTCGGATTACCTCAAGTTTCCAGACAGACTTGGCTACCATCAATCCAAGCCTCGCTAGCGCCGACTGGATTGGAAAAACTGGTACAACCAATGAAGATGAAAACATGTGGCTTATGCTTTCTACGCCTCGCTTGACCTTGGGTGGATGGCTAGGTCACGATGACAACCGCCCACTAGCCAAAGGGGCGGGCCACTACCGCAATGCCAACTATATGGCCCACTTGGTTAATGCTATTCAACAAGCAAAACCTGGAATTTGGGGGAATGAGCGCTTTAATCTTGACTCAAGTGTGACCAAGTCACAAGTTCTCAAGTCGACAGGGGAGAAACCGGGCAAAGTTTCAATCAATGGCAAAGAAGTCAACGTTTCCGGTTCTACCGTAACAAGTTACTGGGCCACTAAAGAAGGGGCGCCAGTAACCACCTATCGCTTTGCTATTGGAGGAAGCGATGCAGATTATCAGAATGCTTGGAAGAATATTCTAGGAAGCATTCCTGCAGTAACTCCTCCAAGCTCAAGTAGCGGTTCGGGAACAACAAGTTCGAGTGGAGATACTCAGAGTGGCTCTTCAGGACGTTCACGTCTGTTTAATCGCTAAGATAGAGTAGCAGCAAGGTTAGTAATTTCCCCTTGTTGCTACTTTTTTCTTTGTTAGTTTCGTGTTACAATAGGAGTATGAATCATTATCAGAAAAAGATTGTTAAGGGAACACTATACTCGCTACTCTCAGGCCTAATCTGGGGGATCTGTGGGATTTTAGGAGAGTATTTTTTCACTCATTATCCAGTGTCTTCTGGATGGATTACTTCTATGCGTTTACTAGTGGCGGGGAGTTTGGTTTTAGGTTTATCTGCTTTTCAGTTGCGTAGCCACTTGTTGGACATCTGGCGTGATAAAAAAAATTATCTACCTTTTTTAGCATATGCTATTCTAGGTATTTTTTCTGTGCAGTTTTTCTTTTATCTCTGCGTTGAGTATTCCAATGCGACGACGGCGACCGTTTTGCAATTTATCAGCCCAGTTTTTATCCTGTTTTACAATCGAATCATCTACCAGAAGAAGGCTTCGATTACAGCAGTTTTCTATGTTTTGATTGCCATGCTAGGTGTTTTTTTGATGGCTACAAAAGGGGATTTGTCCCAGTTGTCCATGACACCTTTGGCTCTAGTAACAGGTTTGCTCAGTGCAGTAGGGGTCATGTTTAATGTTATCCTGCCTCAGCGTTTTGCACGGCGTTACGGATTTGTTCCGACTGTTGGTTGGGGGATGATCCTGGCAGGACTCTTTAGTAATTTCCTTTACCCCATTTATCGGATAAGTTTTCAAGTGGATCTAGTAAGTGTGCTGATTTGTCTGATGATTGCCGTGTTTGGCACCGCTTTTGCCTTCTTCCTATCTATGAAGGCTGTGTCACTCGTTTCCCCGCTGGTTGTATCGGTGGTAAGTGCTAGCGAACCGCTTTCTTCAGCAATATTAAGTGTTCTTTTTCTAGGATTGGTCATGGATGGTTTTTTGGCCTTAGCTATGGTGTTGATTATCGTTCCGATGATTTTCTTATCTGTGGAAGAAGCAAAACAAGCCAAGTAAAGATGTTTATTTGATAGTTGAGGCTTCAAATTTGAAGCCTTTTTTGGTAGAATAGGTATCATTATAACGAACCAGGAGGCGCCTATGACTGTTACAAAAATGAACGCTCAAGAAATTATCCAATTTATCGCCAATGCTGAAAAGAAAACCAGTGTCAAAGTAACCTTTGAAGGACAACTCGCAACTGCTGTACCAAGCTCTGTTGTCAAACTAGGGAATGTCCTATTCGGGGACTGGAAGGACGTCGCTCCGCTTCTCGAAGGTTTGGTAGAAAATCAAGACTATGTTGTTGAGCAAGATGCTCGTAATTCTGCAGTTCCTTTACTAGATAAACGTGATATCAACGCTCGTATTGAGCCAGGTGCTATTATCCGCGACCAGGTGGAAATTGGTGACAATGCTGTTATCATGATGGGAGCTGTCATCAATATCGGAGCAGAAATCGGTGCAGGAACTATGATTGACATGGGGGCTATCCTTGGTGGCCGTGCCATCGTTGGGAAGAACAGCCACGTTGGTGCAGGTGCAGTTTTGGCAGGTGTGATTGAGCCAGCTAGTGCTGATCCAGTCCGTGTCGGGGATAATGTTCTCATCGGAGCTAATGCAGTGGTTATCGAAGGGGTCCAAATCGGTAGTGGTTCAGTTGTCGCTGCAGGAGCTATCGTTACACAAGATGTCCCAGAAAATGTGGTTGTAGCAGGTGTTCCAGCTCGTATCATCAAAGAAATTGATGCCCAAACCCAACAAAAAACAGCGCTTGAGGATGCGCTTCGTACCTTGTAATTGTAAAAGTAAAAAAGAGGCGGAACCCTTTTTCCAGCCTCTTTCTTCTATCAAAAGGAGGATCGATAGATGTTAGATTTGATTCAGACTCGACGAGATTTGCACCAGATTCCAGAGATTGGCTTGGAGGAGTTCAAAACTCATGCTTATTTGCTGGATGTGATTGAGAAATTGACTGCGGGCAAGGACTTTGTTCAAGTTCGTACTTGGCGGACAGGGATTTTGGTCTATTTGCAGGGAAGCCAGCCGAAGCGGACCATTGGTTGGCGAACAGACATTGATGGCTTACCTATCCTTGAACAAACAGGCCTTCCTTTTTCTTCCCAACATCAAGGTCGTATGCATGCTTGCGGACATGATTTTCACATGACCATTGCCTTGGGCTGTCTCGAGCGTGCTCTTGAGGAGCAACCCAAGAATAATCTGCTTTTTCTGTTTCAACCTGCCGAAGAAAATGAAGCTGGTGGCATGCTTATGTATGAAGATGGTGCTTTTGGGGACTGGTTACCAGACCAATTTTATGGTCTCCATGTTCGTCCGGATTTGAAAGTTGGCCAGATTGCGACCAATACACATACTCTCTTTGCAGGGACTTGTGAGGTGAAGGTTCGTTTCAAAGGAAAAGGAGGACACGCAGCTTTTCCGCATGAAGCCAATGACGCCTTGGTGGCTGCTAGTTACTTTGTGACACAGGTGCAGTCAGTTGTTAGCCGCAATGTCAATCCAATCGAGGGAGCGGTGGTGACCTTTGGCCTTTTCCAAGCTGGAACAACCAACAATGTCATTACAGACACAGCATTTTTACATGGAACTATTCGCGCCTTGACTCAGGACATGAGCCTCTTGGTACAAAAAAGAGTCAAGACAGTCGCAGAAGGTGTTGCAGCAGCCTTTGATATGGAAGTCGAAGTAGAACTCAAGCAAGGAGGCTACCTACCTGTTGAGAACAATCCAGCCTTGGCGCGTGAACTGATGGACTTTTTTAAAGAGAAAGACGGGATCGAGTTGATTGATATCGAGCCTGCTATGACTGGTGAGGACTTTGGTTATCTCCTTTCGAAGGTAGATGGCGTTATGTTCTGGCTAGGTATCGATAGTCCCTACGCCCTTCATCACCCTCAGATGAGTCCTAAGGAAGAAGCCTTAGCCATTGGGGTAGATGCGGTTTCTAGTTTCCTGAAAAAGAAGGCAGCAGAGTAGAGGAATTGTCTATGAAAGCAGAATTACGCAAGCAAGTCTTGCAAGAAATGAAAGCTATATCTCAAGAGCACAAACAGTTTATAGACCAAGCTTTAACCGAGCGACTTTTACAACACCCCTTCTACCAAGAAGCCAAGGTCATTGCAACCTACCTTTCTTTTTCGCATGAATTTCAAACGCAGGGATTGGTTGAGCAGGCGCTGAAGGACGGCAAGAAGGTTTTGATACCCAAAACTTATCCCAAGGGGCGCATGGACTTTGTAGTCTATGATCCGCAGCAGTTGGTAAAAACTTCCTTTGGCTTACTGGAGCCACAGGGAGATTTGGAAGTGGTAGATGCCTCTCGGATTGATTTGATTCATGTTCCTGGCTTGGCTTTTACGACCAAGGGCTATCGGATTGGCTACGGTGGAGGCTATTACGACCGTTATTTGGAGAATTTTGCTGGGCATAGCCTGAGTACAATCTATCCTTGTCAGGTTCAGGAGTTTGACTTTGAAAACCATGATATTCCCGTCCAGGAGGTGCTAATCTATGAAGGAAATCTTTAATAAACGTTATCCTGTGACTAGTTTCTTCCTCCTAGTAACGGCATTGGTATTTCTCTTGATGTTGATTACTACGGGTGTTAACTTTGATCAGGCAAAAACTCTGTTTCAGTTTGGAGCTATGTATGGACCGATCATTCGCCTGTTCCCTGAGCAGATATGGCGCCTTTTTTCGGCTATATTTGTGCATATCGGTTGGGAGCATTTCATTGTTAATATGATTTCACTTTACTTTCTTGGACGACAGGTGGAGGAGATTTTCGGTTCTAAGCAGTTCTTCTTTCTCTATCTCTTATCAGGAATGATGGGCAATCTCTTTGTTTTTGCTTTCACACCGAAAGTTGTAGCAGCAGGAGCCTCCACTTCTCTCTATGGGTTATTTGCTGCGATTATTGTTCTTCGCTATGCAACGCGTAATCCTTATATCCAGCAGTTGGGGCAATCCTATCTGACACTTTTTGTGGTTAACATTATTGGAAGTGTTCTGATTCCAGGAATCAGCCTAGCAGGCCATATCGGAGGTGCAGTCGGTGGAGCATTTCTAGCAGTCATTTTTCCAGTAAAATGGGAGAGAAGGATGTATAGTACCAGCCAGCGAATCGGAGCAACCGTACTTTTTGTCGCACTTGTCATTTTCCTTTTCTATAAGGGAATGAGCTATGTGTAAGGGGGAATAGTTAAAAGCTACTCAAAAAATGAGTAGCTTTTTTTGGAACCATTCGAAACAACACAGCTCTAAAACGGCGCTGGAGTTATATTCGTTCTGTATCTCGTTTTGGAACCATTCGAAACAACACAGCTCTAAAACTCTATATATGTACTATTATCAAGGCTTTAGGTTTTGGAACCATTCGAAACAACACAGCTCTAAAACTTAGCATCATAGAACGAAACTCCAAGCTCGGTTTTGGAACCATTCGAAACAACACAGCTCTAAAACAAATAAACGCTAATAGAAGCGGAGTAAGAAGTTTTGGAACCATTCGAAACAACACAGCTCTAAAACCTCTCTGAGATAATCTTTCATTGCCTGAATGTTTTGGAACCATTCGAAACAACACAGCTCTAAAACAGATCACTACGATGTTATATCTGGCACTATGTTTTGGAACCATTCGAAACAACACAGCTCTAAAACTGTGTCGCAAAGTGTTTAGTGACTACCATAGTTTTGGAACCATTCGAAACAACACAGCTCTAAAACGAAACGTTTAGCGAGAGTATCTGAACGAGTGTTTTGGAACCATTCGAAACAACACAGCTCTAAAACGTCTGAAGAGGAGCAAAGAAATGTTCTAAAGTTTTGGAACCATTCGAAACAACACAGCTCTAAAACAAGCCATTTATCTATGATGAGAAATATAAGGTTTTGGAACCATTCGAAACAACACAGCTCTAAAACTATGCCTACGGAGGTGTAGAATGAAAAACGGTTTTGGAACCATTCGAAACAACACAGCTCTAAAACAAGCCAAAGTGTTCGGTACGGTCGCGTACGGTTTTGGAACCATTCGAAACAACACAGCTCTAAAACAGCCTAAGAAACCACAACCTCAGTTGCCAAGTTTTGGAACCATTCGAAACAACACAGCTCTAAAACAGCGCAACTGCTCCACCAGATGCCAATTTAGTTTTGGAACCATTCGAAACAACACAGCTCTAAAACCTTCATCAAGTTCAGAACGCAAAACATCGGGTTTTGGAACCATTCGAAACAACACAGCTCTAAAACCTCGTAGAAAAATTTTTCTCACGAAATTTCGTAATCGCGCCATTCGTCCCAGCCAGACTTCAGTTCGTCAGGTTCCAATTGTTACCCTTATTATACCATATTTTCAGGGTTCAAGAAATAGTCTTGATCCAGCACATACTGCGGAAAATCAAAGACTTTTCGAGGTTCTACAAATAAGACTCTTAGTTGATTGAGTTGGATATACTCTATCAGATTTACTAACTCATCCTTTGATAGATAGGCGGTCGCATTGATGAAAACAAGGAGTTTCTTTTTGGAAAGATATTTAAAAACTTGAACAATTTCTAGCATCTTTTCAAAAGGTGTATCACTCAGGGTTTCGACTTTGACACCAAGTGCATCGATTAACTCTAGAATGGTAATTTCATCATACTCTAGGTCTAACTCGTTTTCCAAACACTCAAATGCCAGCAATTCTGTAATTGTAGCAACCAACTTTTCAATCATGGACTTGACTTCGGGCTTGTCATTGAGTTGATTTTCAAGATCTGCATGTATCAGCTTGAGCATGGCAGGTGAGTTGAGATTGTATCCTAAGACATCCGTTATCACTAGTAACTCGGACTCTTTCAGTGCTTTTAGATTTCTATCAAACAACTTCAACTCCCCATCATCAGTATATTGGTAGAACTGCTTGACAATAGTTGAAAAGGTAAACTGGTCTTCCAACACTAAAAAAGTTGCATTTTCAATGGTTAATGGTTCATCCAATAGCGGGAAATTAATCTTCATCTCGAGGCTCCTCTCCTAGAAAGACCAAGCGTGCGTCGGAGTTTGCTACGCTGGTATTTCGCTCACCATTTAAGTAAATCATGCGGGAAAACTGCTTTTCTGTAACGGTTAAGAGAGTAATGTTTCCTTTTTTAGGATTATGAGTCTTAAGGCGTTCAATCATGGCATTATTAGCAGAGTTATTGAGCAAGAGCTTGCTATAGATGGAGAATTGGTGCATGATAAATCCCTCATCTATGAGGAACTTACGAAATTTCCGATAGGCCTTGCGTTCCTCTATGGTATCAACCGGCATATCGAACATTAAAATCATACGCATATATCGATAACTCATATCCTAAACTCAGGAACTCCTTTCTCGGGTTGATTGAGAGCTTGAATGACTTTTTTAGTATAGTCACTGACGATATTGGACAGGTACATATCTTTGCCATTGTAGTGAAAGGTATCTGAGAAAATCGTGAAAAGTTCTCGTTTGATTTTGATAAAAGAACTGTTTCGATTTTCATAGACAATTCTATCAATAATCGGACGGAAAGGCTCCATAATATCACTAGCGAGGTTGAATTGATTGAACTGGTTGGCATGTTTCAATCCAAACTGAGTCATGCAGCCAGACAACACAATCTCACGCGCAAACATACTCAAAATTAAGGTGTAACCGTAGTCCAAGGCAGCGTTGACATCATTATCTTGTTCACGGCTAAAATCATTTCCAAACAAGGTGTTAAAATAAATCCGAGCTGCGTGCCCTTCGCGGCTACTAGGATCAAATAGATCTAAACCATGATAGAGATCAATGACGGACTGGCTCTTTTCCAGAAAACCACAACTCCCCAGATAAAAAGCCTGATTGAGAATTTTTTGTGCAATAATGGTAGTCCAAATTTGTGCTTTAGCATCCTCGCTCCAAGCAATTTGCCGAGAGAGTTGCAGACTGGAATCGTGTCGACCGTAGTAGGGCATTAAGTATGCAGTTGGCAAGCGTTTATCATCACAAAAGATGACCAGAATATTTTCATCCACCAATCGTTTGATTAGCATAGTAGAGAGAACAATATCTGTCGTCTCCAAAAGTAGGATGTCCACCTCAGACAGGTGAATCAACTCTGTCCGAGAGGCATCTTTAAAAATCAAGTGATTGTTCTTGTAAGAGAGCTTAGAGTGTGTATTGACAACAACGGTTCTCCATCCCATTAGTCTTCTCCCAGTTTGCTCAAGTCAATCCGAGTCTCGTAGAGACCAGTGATGGATTGATGGATGAGGGTGGCGTTGAGCAATTTCTTGTCTGGTTTAGGACGCATTCTTGCGACTGTATACTTATTATTAAAGAAATCATTTATATCTTTTGGAGCACCACTTTTGACAAAGCTAAACATTTTAATGAAATTATCATAAAAATATTTGATGGTTTCCTCGCTACTATTAATTTCTTTAATCTTTCTCTCATTATATCCTTTTATAAGATTTTTTAACGATGTAGTGTCGCCCAACATTTTTTGTGAGAAAGCCGATAACTGGTTCGAAATATTATCAAATTCTTCCTTGTGTTTGAGTATGAAATTTTGGCTTTCCTTTATTGCACTTTCAGATTTTAAATCCATCAAATTTGATTTAGTCAAAAGTCGTCTCATATGGAAAAACAATTCATTCTGAGTTTTTGTTAATTTAAATTGGGTAGCTTTATGAAGGTTTGACTTGCTTTCAAATAGCATCCTTGTTCCATCAATTTTCTGCATTAGTGAATATTTTGGAACTCTATAGAAAGCTAGAACACGATTTATATTATTCTTCTTAAGAAAACCATTTTCTGAGGTATCATTTAAGAATTGAAATGGATCATTATTAAATTTTTTATAATCTATGATAAAAATGTCATGGAATTCTTTTACAGTCTCTATCTTACATTTCTTTTCATTAAATCGCTCTGCAATTATGATAATAGATAAGGCAGAATTCATTGGTCCATAACCTCCATATATGGAAGTATCTAAAGATGAAACTTTTGTTTTTAGTGGATATCGATTATTGGCAGCGATTTGTTTATTAAATTTTCCGACAGGATTTTGATTATAAAATGCTCCTTTTTTAATCATTGTACGTTTGACAAAGTTGACTTGAGAGTTGTAGATGATATCTTTTATGATTGGCAAATCCCTATTACAATCCCAAATGTCTTTACTAACTTTAGAATCTGGATTATTAAAGAACCTCATGATGTTAGAATAGAGATACTTTCTTATCGTTGCTTTATTCTCCTCATGCCGATTAAAGTGAGCATGGTGGCCATATATCAATTCAGGAGCTAGTTTTGGATAGGCTTTAAGAAGAGTTTGGCCTACAACAACAGCTAGATAAGCATCGTGAGCATGGTGATAATCATTCAGTTCACGTATTTTGGCAATATGAAAGGTATTTCTAAAATTGGTAACTAGTTGAGATTTTAAAGTAATGATTTTGGTGTCTGAAAAACGATTGTCTAGTATGCGAGCAACGTGTTTTATAATTTGTCGTGTTTCGACTAATTGACGTTCAATAAAGCCAGCTTTCATGCTCTCAGTCAGAACACCATCAGGAGTTCGTTCACTAGTAGTTAATCTTTGATATTTCGTTTGAGAAATTAGCTTGGCATTATATAATTTCTCCCAGAAAGGTTTCATATTAGCAACCGTCTCTTTGTCTGGTATATTATTCAACTTTCTTTGATTGTTTTCCCTATGTGTTAATACTTTATTATCAATCGAATCAATTGGTAAAAAGCTATAGGGGATAATATGGTCGACTTCGTATTGATCGAGCTGGTCTCTGTATAAGGGAGAAGGACTTCCTTTTTTATCCAAGGAGTACATATCCTTCCCATTTTGAAGATAATATAAATATAATTTTTCAGATTGTAGTTGTTCATCTGAATGAGGAACTTTTCCATTATCTAATACACTATCTTCAATATTTTTTAATGCAGATTCTAATTTGCCTTTACGAGTTTTTGCCTTTTTTTGTCCCTCTTCGGTGGTCATATTTTCACGAGCCATTTCAATGACGATATTTTGAGGAGGATATCCTATAATTTGAACCAGCTCATCAATAATTTTAATACTATTCAAGATTCCTCGTTTGATAGCTGGACTACCAGCCAACTTTTTAATTTCTTCAAATACATCATCTTCAACAGTTGATTTAGATTGAATGGATTTGATAGCAGAATCAAAGGATAAAGTGCTGTCAGATATGAGCTGAGATAAATTACGGTTTTCATCATCGTTTCGAAGGAACTGCAATAAATTAAAACCTGTATCCTCATCGCGAATGCCTAATAATAACTTAGCAGAATAACGTCCCCAGCCTGTATAGCGCAATTTTGAAAGTTGATTAATTTTCTCTTCATTTAAAAATTCAAGATGCCCAAAATATTTTGTAAGGTAGTTTTTAATAGATTTTTTATCATCAAAAACAGTAATAACTTTGACAATCTCTTCTAACTCTTTTTGATAGATTTCAGAATCGAGTAGCTCTTCTGAAAAAATGGTTTTTAAATCATTATATGTTTTTAAAGTAGAATTAAGGGATTTGCCTTTTTCAATTCCCGAAACAATTTCAACCGCTTGTAAATTTGTGTAGTTCTCCAAGTAATCAAGGAGCATTGCAGAACTAACACGTTTACTACTCGTTTTAAATAAGTTATTGATTATTTCTTGTCGTAGCTCAGAATCGAAAAAGTGAGTTTTACCATATTTGTCTTTATACTTGACCCGAGTTAATTCATTTTGAAGCATGACTTCTTCATAGATCAAACTACGTTTTGGTAAAACTTTTTCATTTAAGAGAATAGTATCATTTCCTATTAGATTGGTGATGAATGCATCTCTAGTTTCATCCATATTTATCAGTTTATTATAGTTCCAAGGACGTATTTTACCATTTCTAGTATCTTCATCGTTATCATCTAAAATATCTTGGCTAATCGTTCGTTTAATCCAAGCAAATCTACTATTATTTCCTTTTGCTAGAGGACCAATATAATAAGGGATTTTAAATGTCAAGATAGATAGTAATTTATCTTTGTTTTCTAGTAGAAAAGGATAATCTCTTCCTTGTCTTTCTATAATTTTTTCTAGTTCATAAGTGTGAATTTGATTAGGAACAGCTCCATTATCAGTTGTACGGAGTTTTCTTAAAAAGGTTCCGTCTGATATTTTATTAAGAAAATATTCTGCCCCTTCAATACCAGTGATTTTCCCACTAATATAGTCATAAAAATTTTGTTGTATTGTTTTTTGTTTTTGTGGATTAGTTAATACCATCTTATTAGATATGTATCCAACATATCCCTTTGTTTCTTTATCTACATCAAATCCATTTGGTGTTTTTCTGCCAAAGATCTCTAAGTAATCTTGTTCAGATAGATTTTGTTTAACAAAAGATTTGAAACGTTGCAAATCTTTACGGTGTTCCTCGTATCGCTCGGCCATAGTAGCAGAAAAGCGAGCATGAGTTGTTCCAGTGTATGTTAGCATACCAGATAGAAGTATAGTATCGCGTAAAACTTTTAGTTTAGCAAATACATCGGAAAAATCTTCTTCTAATGAGCCAAGAAAGTTTTCTAGATTTTCATCATAGCTTTCTTTGGAGAAATTAAGATCTGGTTCTTCTTCTAATTCAAAACAATCTTTAAATTTCGTTTTTAAACCAAATAATAGCTGTAATAGTTGTTTGAAAATACTTTTGTCTTTTTTAAGAAGCTCTTGTTGAAAATAGGGTAGTATTTTTTTAACTTTTTCTTGTCTGTTATCACTGGATTTAAATATAGCTGCTATGGTTTTAGATTCTTCAGAGACTTCCAAATCGAAAACTTCTTGACAAGATTCAATGAAATCAATCCAAGAGTTTTGCATATTGATATTATTAGGATTAATCTTATCTAACGTTAAAAAATGTCCTCTATACTTTAAAATATGTGATAAGGCCATGTAAACTTCACGAATATCGGCTACGGGAGAGTTTTTATCTGCATCAGCTAAGTGTTTTCGTAAATGATAAATCGTAGGATATTTCTTGTGATAGGCAGTCTCTAGTTCTTTATCACCAAAAAATGGCTGTTTTATCTGTATATCCTCACTTTTATCACCAAGCACTCTAAACTTTCATCTAATCTACGATAAAAATTTTTATCGACTTTTTCAATCTCTTTTTGAAAAATATCTCTTAAATAAGCAATTCTATGATTTCTTCTATCAATTCTCCGGCGATTAACACGAAATACCCGAGTTCCTTGAGCTGATTGAGCGGGTACAAAGGTGGTAGATCCGATTAAATTCTTTTTTATTTTTTCTTTTTCTGTATTACCTAAAACTTTAAATCTAAAAGCAGGTATTCGATAATCTTCAGTTACAACGGCATAACCGACGGATGATACACCTATATCTAAGCCGATTGAATAATTCTTATTAAATTTTGCCATAAAACTGCTCCTTGTCTTGATTTTCGATTTTATTTTTTGTATAATATCTGTGTTGGAACTATTCGAAACAACACAGCCAAAAGATTTTTCTTTTGAGTTAAAATATGGTTATCCATAATCAGTAATGCGCACCGATTCGGTGCTTTTTATTTTAATATACTAACTCATTGTACTCCTATTTTTGTTAAAAAACAAATAATATCATAGCGCTTTCATGAAGTTTAAGACCGTTTCGATGGAGTTTATAAGTAAGTGAACTGAGAAATACAGATTCCTTTTTAAGTAGATGTCCTAAAGAATAGCAATACAAAATAAAAAGAACTGGGATAATTAACTATCCTAGTTCTTCTTTTTATATGAAATATTCTTCTATTCCCCCTCAGCTAACTCTTTTCCGAGTTGGATGAGGTAGTCTTTCAAGTCGTTTTTGACTTGTGGGTGTTTGAGAGCGTAGTCGATGGATGTTTTCATAAAGCCAAACTTGTCTCCGACATCGTAACGAGCCCCTTTGAACTCACGAGCAAATACACGTTGTGTTTTATTGAGGGTATCGATTGCATCTGTCAGCTGAATTTCATTTCCTGCACCTGGAGCTTGGTTTTCGAGGATTTGGAAAATTTCAGGCGTGAGGAGGTAGCGTCCGATGATAGCAAGGTCGCTAGGAGCATCCTCTGGCGCTGGTTTTTCAACGAAGGTTTCAACGCTGTAAAGGCCGTCTTTTCCTTCGCCTTGCGGAGCAATAACCCCGTAAGCAGATACTTCGTCATGAGGGACTGGCATAACAGCGATAGTAGACGCGTGGGTACGCTCGTAGTCATCCATGAGTTGTTTGGTGAGCGGAACAGCTTTTTCGTTGGTGATATCCATCAAGTCATCACCAAGCATAACGATAAAGGGTTCATTTCCGACGAAAGCCTTGGCTTGCAAAACGGCATCGCCGAGACCACGTGGATGCGTTTGGCGGATAAAATGTAGGCGCATGCCAGTTGTTTCATCAACTAGCTTCAAAAGATCTGTTTTCCCTTTTTCTTTGAGGTTGTATTCCAATTCGAAGTTTGAGTCGAAGTGGTCCTCAATGGAACGTTTTGACTTACCAGTAACAACCAAAATGTCTTCGATACCAGATTTGAGGGCTTCTTCAACGATAAACTGGATAGTTGGCTTGTCTACGATTGGCAACATTTCCTTGGCCAAGGCCTTAGTTGCTGGGAGGAAACGAGTTCCCAATCCAGCGGCAGGGATGACTGCTTTTCTGACTTTTTGTTTCATAAATGTTCCTTTCTATAAAGGTCTACGACCACTCGTTTTCTGCTTTAAATTCATTGCTCATGATGTCAGTGATTGCTTCTTTGATATTGACACCTTCGTAGATAACTCGGTAAATAGCCTGTGTGATCGGCATGTAGACACCCAATTCCTGAGCCAGTTCGTAAGCTGCTCGAGTCGTTGAAATGCCTTCAATGACCATACCCATATTAGCCTCAATGTCTGCGAGGGATTCTCCACGACCGAGAGCATTACCGGCCCTCCAGTTACGAGAGTGGACAGATGTTCCCGTTACAATCAAATCCCCAACTCCAGAAAGACCGCTATAAGTTAGAGGATTAGCTCCAAGAGCGACTCCTAGACGGGTGATTTCTGCCAAGCCACGGGCAATGATAGCCGCCTTGGCATTGTCGCCAAACCCTAGTCCATGTAGTGCCCCAGCGCCAACTGCAATGATGTTTTTGAGAGCACCAGCGGTTTCAACCCCGATAACATCCGTATTAGTATAGAGACGGAAGTAGTGATTGCTAAAGAGATTTTGGACGTACTGGGCAGTTTCGAGGTCTTTAGAGGCTGCTGTGATCAAGGTAATATCCCGAACAATAGTTTCCTCAGCGTGGCTAGGTCCTGAAACAACGACGACTTCACTACGAAGGTCAGCTGGAATTTCCTCTTCAAGAATAGTTGATAGACGTTTGTGGCTATCTGGTTCCAAGCCTTTGGAGGCATGCATGATGACAACCTTGTGATCAAGCACCTTTGCTACTTGTTGGGCAACCAGTCTCGTTACTTTTGTTGGGACCACAAATAAAACAGCATCCACATCCTTTAGTGTTTCTTCCAAGTCATGATAGGCTTTGATCTTTTCGTCGAGTAGGATATCTTTGAAGTAGCGTTTGTTTGTATGTTGGTTATTGATTTCATCAATTTGGTCAGAAATATTTCCCCAAATTCGGACCTCGTGTCCATTGTCGTTTAGGACCTGCGAAAGGGCAGTTCCCCAAGAACCAGGACCCAAGACAGCGATGGTTTGTTTCTTCATCTTTTCCTCCTTGTAAGAGTTCTTCCTTTCATTTTACCATAAAAAGCCTTTTCATGCATCACCTGTATATGAAAGCGCACTAATTTATAATAAGGAGACGTCTTTGACAAGATGCCTCTTTTTTGCTAGAATAGCATCAATATGAACGAATGAGAAGGAGCTGACGCAAGATGTCGCTCCCTTTATCTATTTTATTAGGAGGAAATATGCTCATTAAAAAAATAAAAACCTATAAATGGCAAGCCTTGGCATCCCTAATGATGACAGGCTTGATGGTTGCGAGTTCGCTCTTGCAACCGCGCTATTTGCAAGAGGTGTTAGAGGCTTTGTTGGCCGGGCAAAATGAGGCTATTTATAGTATTGGCGCTTGGCTGATAGGAGTAGCCCTAGTCGGTCTGGTTGCAGGTGGGGTCAATGTAACGCTTGCAGCCTACATTGCTCAAGGAGTGTCTTCGGACCTTCGGGAAGACGCTTTTCGCAAGATCCAGACTTTTTCTTATGCCAATATCGAGCAGTTTAATGCGGGTAACCTTGTCGTCCGTATGACCAATGATATTAACCAAATTCAGAACGTGGTGATGATGGCTTTTCAAATTCTTTTCCGTCTCCCTCTTCTCTTTATCGGTTCCTTTATCTTGGCGGTCCACACTCTCCCGTCACTTTGGTGGGTGATTGTCCTCATGGTGCTCCTAATCTTTGCACTTACAGCCATCATGATGGGGATGATGGGGCCACGATTTGCTAAGTTTCAAGCCCTTCTTGAACGGATCAATGCTATCGCTAAGGAAAATCTACGTGGTGTACGCGTAGTCAAATCCTTTGTACAAGAAAAAGCACAATTTGACAAATTTACCGAGGTTTCTGATGAACTTCTCGGGCAAAATCTTTATATCGGTTATGCCTTCTCAGTTATAGAACCTGTTATGATGCTAGCCGGCTATGGAGCGGTCTTCCTCTCTATCTGGTTGGTGGCAGGCATGGCTCAGTCAGATCCATCTGTTGTGGGCTCTATTGCTTCCTTTATCAACTATCTCAGCCAGATTATCTTTACCATCATCATGGTTGGATTTTTAGGAAATTCTGTCAGCCGTGCCATGATTTCCTTGCGTCGTATCCGCGAAATTTTAGAAACCGAGCCAGCGATGACCTTTAAAGATCTCCCAGATGAAGAGTTAGAAGGAAGTCTCTCTTTTGAAAATGTGACCTTTACCTATCCTAATGATGACGAACCTATGCTGAAGAATGTAACCTTTGATGTTGCGCCTGGTCAGATGGTCGGTGTGGTTGGAGCGACTGGAGCAGGGAAGTCCACCTTGGCTCAGTTAATTCCACGACTGTTTGATCCACAGGAGGGATCTATCAAGATTGGTGGCAAGGATATTCGAGACGTCAGCGAGGGAACCTTACGTAAAACAGTTTCCATCGTCTTGCAACGTGCTATACTCTTTAGTGGAACCATTGCAGATAATCTTCGTCAAGGAAAAGGCAATGCCAGCTTGTCAGAAATGGAACGTGCAGCACGGATTGCCCAGGCCAGCGAATTTATCGGACGCATGGAAAATAAATTTGATAGTCCGGTCGAAGAACGTGGCACCAACTTTTCTGGTGGACAAAAGCAACGGATGTCCATTGCCCGTGGGATTGTCAGCAATCCCCGTATCCTGATTTTTGACGATTCGACTTCGGCCTTGGATGCCAAGTCAGAAAGACTCGTACAGGAGGCTTTGAACAAAGATTTGAAAGGGACAACAACCATTATCATCGCTCAAAAAATCAGTTCAGTCGTCCATGCAGACAAGATTTTGGTCTTGGATCAAGGACGCTTGATTGGAGAAGGACGGCATGCAGACTTGGTAGCTAACAATGCTGTCTACCGCGAAATCTACGAAACACAAAAGGGAAAGGAGGAATAAAATGAAAACCGTTCGATTTTTCTGGAATTATTTTAAAGTTTACAAGTTCTCCTTTGTCATTGTGGTTCTGATGGTTGCAGTTGCGACGATTGCCCAAGCCCTCTTTCCAGTTTTTTCAGGTCAAGCAGTGACGGAACTCGCTAACCTAGTTCTGGCTTATCAAAATGGAACTTCCGAACTAGCCTGGCAGAGTTTATCAGCTCTGATGCTGAATCTAGCTCTGGTTGTCCTCGCCTTAGTGGTATCCAGTTTGATTTACATGACCTTGATGACCCGTGTGATTGCTGAGTCAACAAATGAGATGCGTAAGGGCCTCTTTGGCAAACTTTCTCGTTTAACGGTTTCTTTCTTTGACCGCCATCAGGATGGTGACATCCTCTCTCGCTTTACGAGTGACTTGGATAACATCCTTCAAGCCTTCAATGAAAGCCTAGTTCAGGTCATGAGCAATATTGCTCTTTACATCGGTTTGATTTTTGTCATGTTTTCAAGAAATGTGACGCTAGCCCTGATAACAGTAGCCAGTACTCCAGTGGCCTTTCTCATGTTGGTCTTCATCGTGAAAATGGCCCGCAAGTACACTAATCTCCAGCAAAAAGAGGTTGGGAAACTAAACGCCTACATGGACGAGAGTATTTCTGGACAGAAAGCTGTTATCGTACAAGGAATTCAAGATGATATCGTAGCAGGCTTTGTGGAGCAAAATGAGCGCGTGCGCAAGGCAACTTTTAAAGGGAGAATGTTCTCAGGTATCCTCTTTCCAGTTATGAATGGGATGAGCTTGGTCAATACGGCCATCGTCATTTTTGCTGGTTCTGCGGTCCTGCTGAACGATCCAAGTATCGAAACAACAACAGCCCTAGGTTTGATTGTCATGTTTACCCAATTTTCTCAGCAGTACTACCAGCCGATTATCCAGGTGGCTGCGAGTTGGGGGAGCCTCCAGTTGGCCTTTACTGGGGCGGATCGTATCCAAGAAATGTTCGATGCAGAAGAAGAGATTCGTCCGCAAAATGCCCCTGCCTTTACGGAATTGCGAGAAGGCGTTGAAATCAGTCACATTGATTTCTCTTATGTGCCAGACAAGCCGATTTTAAAAGATGTTAGCATTTCAGCTCCTAAGGGGCAGATGATAGCAGTTGTAGGCCCGACTGGTTCGGGGAAAACAACCATCATGAACCTCATCAATCGTTTCTACGATGTGGATGCAGGTAGCATTTCTTTTGATGGCAAAGACATTCGTGACTACGACTTGGACAGCCTGCGGAGCAAGGTCGGGATTGTCTTGCAGGATTCGGTCTTGTTTAGTGGAACGATTCGGGATAATATCCGCTTCGGTGTGCCAGATGCTAGTCAGGAGATGGTAGAAGCAGCTGCTAAGGCTACGCATATCCATGAATATATCGAAAGTCTACCAGATAAGTACGATACTCTGATTAATGATGACCAGAGCGTCTTCTCAACCGGTCAGAAGCAGTTGATTTCCATCGCTCGAACCTTAATGACGGATCCCCAGGTCTTAATCTTGGATGAGGCAACATCAAACGTGGATACTGTAACAGAGAGCAAGATTCAAAATGCTATGGAGGCAATTGTGGCAGGAAGAACGAGCTTTGTGATTGCCCATCGCTTGAAAACTATTCTCAATGCCGATCAGATTATTGTCCTTAAGGATGGTGAGGTTATCGAACAAGGAAATCATCACGAATTACTCAAGCTTGGAGGCTTTTACTCCGAACTGTACCATAATCAATTTGTCTTTGAATAAGCAAAAAAGTTGTCCTAATTTTGGGCAACTTTTTCTGATAAAAAAATTTTATCACGGACTTAAAAAATACATATTAGACAGGAGTGGGTAAGGGTGATAAGATAAGATTATCAATGGAGAACGAAAGGAAGTCAGTAATGGTAAGAACAGTTGTTGGAGTAGCGGCAAACCTATGTCCTGTAGACGCAGAAGGAAAAAACATCCACTCATCTGTATCCTGTAAATTTGCTGAAAGTATTCGTCAGGTTGGCGGACTTCCTTTGGTCATTCCGGTTGGTGATGAGACACTTGTCCATGACTATGTAGAAATGATTGATAAGCTCATCTTGACTGGGGGACAAAATGTTCATCCTCAGTTTTATGGTGAGGAAAAAACAATTGATAGCGACGACTATAACCTAGCTCGCGACGAGTTTGAGCTAGCTCTTCTACAAGAAGCCTTGCGTCAGAACAAACCAATCTTAGCCATTTGCCGTGGCGTTCAGCTTGTCAACGTTGCTTTTGGTGGGACACTCAATCAGGATATTGAAGGTCATTGGCAAGGTCTACCTTTTGGGACTTCACATTCTATTGAGACAGTGGATGGCAGTGTAGTGTCTAAATTATTTGGTAAAGAAAGTCAGGTTAACTCAGTACATCGTCAGAGTATTAAAGACTTGGCACCCAATTTCCGCGTGACGGCTGTGGATCCACGTGATCAAACTGTTGAAGCAATCGAATCTATTGATGAGCACCGTATTATTGGTCTCCAGTGGCATCCAGAATTTTTGGTCAATGAAGAAGATGGCAACTTAGAATTATTTGAGTATTTATTGAATGAATTATAACGACTGGAAACCTAGTCGTTTTTTTTTGTTTTTTAGTTAAAATTTTAATATTTTAAAATTTTTTTAGAAAAATTTTTAATTTTTTTAAAATTTTTAAAAAATAATTATTATAAAATTTTAAAATCTAAGGTAAGGGTTATGATAGAAGAGAAGAAATTTTGGAGGAATATTATGTCACATATTAAATTTGATTATTCAAAAGTATTAGATAAATTTGTTGCACCACATGAACTAGATTATATGCAGCCTCAAGTGACTGCAGCAGATTCTGCTCTGCGAAATGGTACAGGTCCTGGGGCAGAAATGACTGGCTGGTTGAACTTACCTGAAGAATATGACAAAGATGAATTTGCTCGTATTCAAAAGGCTGCTGCTAAAATCCAATCTGATAGTGAGGTATTGATCGTAATCGGTATTGGTGGTTCCTATTTAGGAGCTCGTGCAGCTATTGATTTCTTGAATAATTCATTTGTAAACTTGCAAAGAAAGGAAGAACGCAAGGCACCTCAGATCCTCTATGCTGGAAACTCTATCTCTTCAAGCTATTTGGCTGATTTGGTAGACTATGTATCAGACAAAGATTTCTCAGTAAACGTGATTTCTAAATCAGGTACAACAACTGAACCGGCTATTGCTTTCCGTGTCTTCAAAGAACTCTTGGTTAAGAAGTACGGTCAAGAAGAAGCTAACCAACGTATCTACGCAACTACAGACCGCGCTAAAGGTGCAGTTAAGGTTGAAGCAGATGCTAATGGCTGGGATACTTTTGTAGTGCCTGATAGTGTAGGTGGTCGTTTTACAGTATTGACAGCAGTGGGGCTCTTGCCAATCGCAGCTGCAGGAGCTGATATCAGCAAGTTAATGGAAGGAGCAAATGCTGCTCGCAAGGCTTATGCTTCTGATAAGTTGGCTGAAAATGAAGCATATCAATATGCAGTTGTACGCAATATCTTGTACCGTAAAGGTTATCTGACAGAAGTTCTAGCTAACTATGAACCATCTCTGCAATACTTCTCTGAGTGGTGGAAGCAACTGGCTGGTGAGTCAGAAGGGAAAGACCAAAAAGGGATTTATCCAACTTCAGCTAACTTCTCAACAGACTTGCACTCTCTGGGACAATTTATCCAGGAAGGTACCCGTATCCTCTTTGAAACAGTTATCCGTGTAGATAAACCTCGCAAAAATGTGCTGATTCCTGAATTGGCAGAAGACTTGGACGGTCTTGGCTACTTGCAAGGAAAAGATGTTGACTTTGTCAATAAAAAAGCTACAGATGGAGTGCTGTTAGCACACACTGATGGTGGAGTTCCAAATATGTTTGTGACACTGCCTGAGCAAGATGAGTTCACTTTGGGCTACACTATTTACTTCTTTGAGTTGGCTATTGCTCTTTCTGGCTACCTGAATGGTATCAATCCATTTGACCAGCCTGGAGTTGAAGCTTATAAGAAAAACATGTTTGCTCTTCTTGGGAAACCAGGCTTTGAAGAGCTGGGTGCTGAGTTGAATGCACGCCTTTGATTCTCATATGCTTTGAGTTCATTTAGAATATAAAAAGATCCACAAGTTCATTTCTTGTGGATTTTTAGTACAAGCCTCTTAATTAGTTTATTATTTTTTTTAAAAGTGTAAAAAAGAGTGTCTTAATTCTTTTATGAAAGCGCTGTATAATTGCCTTGTAAATAAAATTTGAGAGGTATCAAAATGAATGATTGGTTAAACATAAAAGGCAAAACAGTTCTTGTGACTGGCGCGTCATCTGGGATCGGTAAGGCAATCGTTGAAGAATTGCTGGAATTAGGAGTCAATGTAGTGAATTTTGATCTTAGCGACAACGATTTGCGTCACCCGAATCTATTATTTGTAAAAGTTGATGTAACTTCTCGCTCTGAAGTAGAAGAGGGTGTTGCCAAAATAGTTGAAAGATTTGGCAATATTGATGCGGTAGTCAATAATGCAGGGATTAATGTTCCCAGATTATTAATTGATGCAGAAAATCCTAAAGGTCCTTACGAGTTAGACGATGAAACGTTTGAAAAAGTAACAATGATTAATCAAAAAGGTTTGTATTTGGTTAGTCAGGCAGTAGGACGTATTTTAGTGAAAAATAGAAAAGGTGTAATTGTGAACATGGCTTCAGAAGCAGGTTTGGAAGGTTCTGAAGGACAAAGTGCCTATGCTGCAACAAAAGCAGCAGTCTATAGTTACACTCGTTCATGGGCGAAAGAGCTGGGTAAGCATGGTGTACGTGTGGTTGGAATTGCTCCAGGAATTATGGAAGCTACGGGGCTTCGAACTCTTTCTTATGAGGAAGCTCTTGCTTATACCCGTGGAAAGACGGTAGAAGATATTCGAGCTGGTTATGCTTCAACTTCAACAACTCCTTTGGGACGAAGTGGTAAACTACGGGAAGTAGCTGATCTTGTAGCATTCTATATTTCAGATCGTTCTAGCTATATAACTGGAGTCACTACAAATATTGCTGGAGGGAAAACTCGCGGTTAAAAAAATGAAGGTGAGGAAGAGAGTTGACCTTAGTAAATCGATGGTATAACATTTTAGAAAAAATGGTCTCACAGCCAACTTATTCCTTGGTAGATATGCGCTCAGAACTGGATATTAGCTTGCAAACCTTGCAAAAGAGTATCCAACAATTAAATGATGTTTTGGCTCCTAATATCCAGATTATCGCACAAGATGATCAGTTAATGTTAGAAGTGTATGACTATACAGAGTTGGAAAGGATTTTATCTGGTAGTTTAAAACAGGAGAGTGACTTCAATTCTTCCAGTAAAAGAATTGCCTATTTGCTAAAACGTTTAATTGAGTCAACCTCCCCTCTTCTTATTGACGACTTGGCTGAGGAAGTAGGTGTTAGTAGAAGTACCCTTAATAAGGATTTAAAACAAGTAAAATCTTTGGCAGAGAGTTACTCTATCACTATTTCAGGAAAGCCCAACCGTGGGCTGGAGGTCTTGGGGAGCGAGCTGAATTTGCGCTTGCTCTATATTCACCAAGTGGCTCCTTACTTTGAAGGAAGGACACTCACTGAGGCAACATCTTCTTTTCTGGAGACGCTAGTCCAGGACTATAAAATCCCTAAAGAAACACAGGAACTCCTTCGAAAGACCATTTCAATTATGGTGGAGCGTATTCATACATCTAGAGTGTTGAATTGTCCTATTCCTTACTATAGGAATGATTTAACAGAGACACCTTTAGCTGAGAAATTAATCTATCATATTGAGATGACTTATAAGATTTCTCTCAGTCAGTTTGAGATAGACTTTTTGTGTTTTCCGTTTAATGTCCGTTTTATTGACACTTTAAGCAAGACATCTTATCAATCTGAACAGCTTGCAAATATTTTTCAAGGGATTGTCAAGAAAGTCAAAGAAACAATGTTGGTTCACTTTGATGATGAAGAATTATTTGAAGAAATCAAATCTCATCTAGGCCCCTTAATCAATCGACTGATTTTCCATGTGCAAGCTAATGATATATTTCATGGCGAGGTTCAAACTCAATATCCTTTTGCTTTTGAAATGGCAAAAATAGCTGGAGAAGAACTATCTGCAATTTTTGGTTCTGAAATGGAATTATCTGAAATCGGATATCTGGCTTTGTATTTTGAAATGATTTTAAGAAAGCAAAATTCTGCTGTTAAGGGTTATCGCAAGCAGATAGCTGTAGTTTGCACAACAGGAAGAGGAACTGCTGCGATGATTATTCAGCAACTCAGACGAGTCCTTGGAAATGATGTAGACATTACTCAGTATTCTGAAGAGGATTTTAATGTGGATTTAAATCAGGACTATTTCGCGATTTTTACGACAGTTCCTCTAAAATATAAAGATTCTAAATCTCCAGTCATTCAAGTTAATCATCTTTTTGATGATCAATGGCTGCAGGAAGAATGGCAGAGGGCCAATGCTTTTCATCAAAAAAATCTAGAAACAGTCAGCTTACGTTTTCTTCGGTTGAGCCCCCAAAAAACCTATCAGCAATACTTGCTAAATATGATTTCAGAGTTAGAGAAACTTCAGATGATTGATGAAGGTTTTAGAAATCGGATAATTGATAGGGAGAAAAAGCAATCAACCATTTTTGGTGGAGGAATTGCCTTCCCCCATACAATTAACCAGGGTTATGCAAAGACTATTTTAATGTTTGGAAAACTAGAAGAGCCTTATCAAAAAGGAGATGAATGGATTGAATTTATCTTTCTAGTCGCCATACCCTCAGAAATTGAAAGAAAAATGGAAAGTGAATTGCTGGAATTGTATGACGACATTTTTCGAATTGCAGGAGAGCCTTCTCTAAAAGAAGCATTGAGGGCTGTAGAAACAGAGACAGAGTTTCTATCATTTTCTAAGAGCAAAGGAGTATTTTAATGAATTCGCTAATAATTTTCGCTGTATTTGTCATGGCAGCTTATATATTTCAAATGTTCCTCGGCTGGCAGCAACTCAAAGACTTCAATAAGACCTATACGATGCTCCGAAAACTGGGGCGCGTAGCGATTGGCAGAAAGTCCGGAAGAATAAAATCCGGTACGATTGTCATGTTCGCGGTTGATGAAAACGGTCGGGTTCTTAAAGCTAGCAAAATGCAAGGAGTCACAATCTTAGCGCGTTTTCAAAATATGGACGATTATGTTGGAGAAGACATCCATTATTTTGACAAGTATAATCCTCTTGTGAGAAAAGAAAATAAGTTGATGCAATCAGCCATAGAAGATGCTAGAAAAGTCTATCTTTGGCATGAGGCAGGTATTGAGAAAGAGACAAGTTCATCTGATTCTTTTCTGGGATTCGGCTTTTATGCGAATTACTTACAATTATCTATTAAACAGTTATTTAAAAAAAATAAGAAAAGGAGTTCCTTATGAATCACATTACAAAATTTGCAGAGAGTTTTATGAAACTCTTCCAATTAGGTGGAGAAACCTTTATTAGCTGGATGACAAATATTGTACCTCTTGTCTTGATGCTATTGATTGCAATGAATACCCTTATCGCTTTCTTGGGAGAAGAGAAGGTCAATTCCTTGGCTAAGATTTCTGCCAAAAATCCTGTTAGCCGGTATATGATTTTACCTTTCATTTCAGCTTTTATGCTGGGAAATCCGATGGCAATCAGTATGGGACGTTTCTTACCAGAATATTATAAACCTAGTTTTGTAGCAGCTCAGATGCAGTTTTGCCATACTTCAAATGGTGTATTTCCACATATCAATCCTGGGGAATTATTTGTATGGATGGGAATTGCGACAGGAATTCAAACTTTAGGTTTAAGTCAAATGGACTTAGCCATTCGTTACATGCTTGTTGGGCTTGTCATGAACTTTGTAGGTGGTTGGGTAACCGATTTTACAACTGCTTATGTAGCAAAACAGCAAGGTGTTACCTTGAGTAAAACATTTGATTTATAGAAAGAGTGAAATTATGTCATATAAGAGTATAAAAGTTGTTAAAGGAAATGGCGGTTTCGGAGGACCTTTGGTCATTACACCTAGTGAAGCTAAGCATAAATTCATCTATATTACTGGCGGCGGAGAAAAGCCAGATATTGTAGATAAAATTGCTGATTTGACCGGTATGGAAGCTGTTAATGGGTTTAAAACTTCTATCCCAGATGAGGAAATTGCTTTAGCAATCGTGGATTGTGGCGGTACTCTTCGCTGTGGTATTTATCCTAAAAAGGGAATCCCTACAATAAATATTGTTGCTACAGGGAAAAGTGGGCCTCTAGCTCAATATATAACCGAGGAAATCTATGTGTCAGCAGTTGGCCTTAATCAAATTTCTGCTGCTAATGAAGACGAAAAAGCGACAACTGTGGTAACTGAAAAGCCAACTTACGATACTAGTAAAAAAATTACAGAGCAAAAAGCTGAAACAAGTATTGTAGCACGAATTGGGATGGGGGCTGGTAAGGTCGTTGCAACTTTCAACCAGGCTGCTCGTGAAGCCATCCAAACAATGCTCAATACAATAATTCCTTTCATGGCCTTTGTTTCCTTGCTGATTGGGGTTATTCAAGGATCTGGTGTTGGAAATTGGCTGGCAAAATTAATGGTTCCCCTAGCGGGGAACATCTGGGGACTCGTTTTAATTGGCTTTATCTGTTCCTTACCATTCCTATCTCCTTTGTTAGGTCCCGGAGCTGTTATTAGTCAGATTATTGGAACTTTAATTGGAGTCGAAATCGGAAAAGGGACTATTCCGCCCCAAATGGCTCTGCCAGCTTTATTTGCTATCAACACTCAAAACGGTTGTGATTTCATTCCTGTAGCACTCGGCCTATCTGAAGCCAAGGCTGAAACAGTTGAGGTTGGTGTCCCTTCGGTACTTTATTCACGCTTTCTCAATGGTGTTCCGCGGGTGCTAGTTGCTTGGATAGCTAGTATTGGTCTTTATCAGTAGACCTTTGATAGATGCCTGAAAACAGAGAACTATTATGTTAAACTTATCTATAAGCCTAAGTTTATGACAAATTAGAGAAAGTATGAATAGAAATCAGATGAAGAAAATTTTTGAAACTAAAGTAATTCAAGTAGGGTCTGAAGCTCAGAATATGATTCAAGATGCCAATATGCTCATTTTATTTGGAGAAGAAGCACCAGAAGATTTATCAGAGTATTGTTTTAAGATTGATAACAAAAATCTGCTAGGTTCAATACTAGAAGGTGGCAAGCTGGTGGTAGATAATCAGGAATATTCGATTAGTTCCGTAGGAAATGTAGTAGAAAAAAATTTAACTGGACTGGGACATATCACGATTTCTTTTGATGGTTCAAAAGAGGGGAGCCTTCCTGGTACACTCCATGTTGTAGCAGATCAAGCGGTAGTAATTGATAAAGATTCTACCATTCAGATTTTTGAAACTGCTTAACCATAATAAAATTTCAAATCAAGCAATTTAGAAAAATAAAAGTCTAAAAAATTGATTCAGAGCCTGGACCAAAAGTCCAGGCTTCTGGGTCTAAATTAGAAAAAATAGATGACGCAGTGGTTGATTGGCAAGTCAATCAAACTAGCCAGTCAGTGCAAGGGAATTTCCAGCAGATGCATCCACAAGGGGTGCCTGAACAGAAGGAAAAGACCAAAAAGGGATTTACCCAACTTCAGCTAATTTCTCAACAGACCTACACTCATTGGGTCAATTTATCCAAGAAGGAACTCGTATCATGTTTGAAACAGTTGTCCGTGTTGACAAACCACGTAAGAACGTGATTATCCCTACTTTGGAAGAAGATCTTGATGGACTTGGTTACCTTCAGGGAAAAGACGTTGACTTCGTTAACAAAAAAGCAACTGACGATGTTCTTCTTGCCCACACTGACGGTGACGTACCAAACATGTACGTAACTCTTCCTGAGCAAGATGCCTTCACTCTTGGATACACTATCTACTTCTTCGAATTGGCTATCGCCCTTTCAGGTTACTTGAATGCCATCAACCCATTTGACCAACCAGGTGTTGAAGCTTACAAACGCAACATGTTTGCCCTTCTTGGAAAACCAGGATTTGAAGAATTGAGCAAAGAGCTTAACGCACGTCTATAATAAAAGAAAAGAGTGGCTTGTCCACTCTTTTTTACTCTCTTTATTCGTAGACATTGGACTCAGGCGAGACTTGTGATATAATATAGAAAGCAAAAAGGCAGACGCCTAGAGACTTTATAGGAGAAACTATGTCAAAAGATATCCGCGTACGCTACGCACCAAGTCCAACAGGACTACTACACATCGGAAATGCCCGTACAGCATTGTTTAACTACCTTTACGCACGCCATCATGGTGGAACTTTTATCATTCGTATCGAAGATACTGACCGTAAACGCCATGTCGAAGATGGGGAACGTTCACAGCTTGAAAATCTTCGCTGGTTGGGGATTGACTGGGATGAAAGTCCAGAAACTCATGAAAACTATCGCCAATCAGAGCGTTTGGAACTCTATCAAAAATACATCGACCAATTGCTAGCCGAAGGAAAAGCCTACAAATCTTACGTTACAGAAGAAGAGTTGGCAGCTGAGCGCGAACGCCAAGAAGCAGCTGGCGAAACACCACGTTACATCAATGAATATATTGGCATGAGCGAAGAAGAAAAAGCAGCTTACGTCGCAGAACGTGAAGCAGCTGGTATCATCCCAACTGTTCGTTTGGCTGTTAACGAGTCTGGTATCTACAAATGGCATGATATGGTCAAAGGTGATATCGAGTTTGAAGGTGGCAACATCGGTGGTGACTGGGTTATCCAAAAGAAAGATGGTTACCCAACATACAATTTTGCCGTTGTGATCGATGACCACGATATGCAAATCTCTCACGTTATCCGCGGTGATGACCATATTGCTAATACTCCAAAACAACTCATGGTCTATGAAGCGCTTGGTTGGGAAGCACCAGAGTTTGGTCACATGACTTTGATCATCAACTCTGAAACGGGTAAAAAATTGTCTAAACGTGACACCAATACCCTTCAGTTTATAGAAGACTACCGTAAAAAAGGCTATTTGCCAGAAGCAGTCTTTAACTTTATCGCCCTTCTTGGTTGGAATCCAGGTGGCGAAGATGAAATTTTCTCTCGTGAGGAATTGATTAAACTCTTTGATGAAAATCGTCTCAGCAAGTCACCAGCTGCATTTGATCAGAAGAAACTAGACTGGATGAGCAACGACTACATCAAGAAAGCAGAACTTGCTACTATCTTTGAAATGGCTAAACCTTACTTAGAAGAAGCAGGGCGTTTGACTGACAAGTCTGAAAAAATGGTGGAACTATACAAACCACAAATGAAGTCAGTGGATGAAATCGTTCCATTGACAGATCTTTTCTTCTCAGATTTCCCAGAGTTGACAGACGCTGAGCGTGAGGTCATGGCAGGAGAAACCGTTCCGGTTGTTCTAGAAGCCTTCAAAGCGAAACTAGAAGCGATGACAGATGAGGAATTTGTGACAGAAAACATCTTCCCACAAATCAAAGCAGTCCAAAAAGAAACAGGTATTAAAGGGAAAAACCTCTTCATGCCGATTCGTATTGCTGTATCAGGTGAAATGCATGGACCAGAATTACCAGACACCATTTTCTTACTCGGACGTGAAAAGTCAATTCAGCATATCGATAATATGCTGAAAGAGATCTCCAAATAAAAAGGACTTCCGATGGATACATGGGAAAAGATGTATGAAGAAGCACGAACCTTATTCAATCCCCATGAAGTTTCTGACTTTGTTTATGCTAACCATGTTGTTGCTGCGGTAGAAGCAGAAGATGGTCAGATCTTCACAGGATTTTGTATGGAGGGCACTTGTGGCGTTTTTCATCTCTGTGCAGAACGAGCGGCTCTCTTCAATATATATCAATTTTCAGGACAGACCAAAGTTAAGAAAATCCTCGCCTTTCGAGACAAACCTCCCTACGGCGAAGGATCAGGTATGCCCTGTGGCGCTTGCAGAGAATTTCTCTTAGAATTGAATGCTAAAAATAAAGAAGCAGAGTTCATGATGAACTACGAAACAAGAAAAACAATTAAGGTTGCTGAATTAATCCCTTACTTGTGGGGAGAAGAACGTGCGACTAATTGGCAAGATAAATAGAAGGAGTCAGTTTAACTGGCTCTTTTCCCTAATCTTTTCAGAATTTCGGTAAAGAGGAAAAAAGTCCTTGACAAAGGTAAAAAAGTAGGTATAATAGAAAGAGTTGAAAAGC